>JAHWJE010000142.1 GCA_019348575.1 Actinomycetota bacterium
CGGCGGGCGAACACGAGGCTCGGGATCGTCTTGCCGGAGCCGGGCGCGGCGGAGAGCAGGAACGAGCCCTCGTCCCACGCCGCCATGCGCTCCAGCGCGCGTTCCTGCCAGGCGCGCAGCGCGATCAAGGCAGGACGGCGGAGAGGAGGTCTGCGACGAGCACGAGCGGCGCAGTGTGCGTGACGGCCCGGACGGACCCGCGGCGGGCCTGCAACGGCGGCGAGCTACGAGCCGACGTACGCCATGACCTCGATCTCGACGAGCATCCGCGGGTCGATCAGCGCCGCGACCTGCACCATGCTGGCGACGGGCGGGTGCGCCGCGAAGCGCTCGCCGTGGACGCGCCCGATCTCGTCCGCGCGGCTCATGTCGGTCACGAACATCCGCGTCAGCACGACCTGGTCCAGGCGCGCGCCGGCCTGCACGAGCGCGGCCTCGATCCGGTCCAACGCGAAGGCGACCTGCGCCGCGGCGTCGCCGATCCCGCGCACGACGCCGTCCTCGTCGATCGCGGTCGTGCCCGCGACGAGCACGACGTCGCCGGCACGGACCGCCCGCGCGTAGCCGAAGGCGGCCTCCCACTGTCCGCCGGAGGCGAAGCGCTCGATGCCTGCCACGCCCGCGCCCTAGTGGCGGAAGTGCCGGCGGCTCGTGAAGACCATCGCCACGCCCGCGGCGTCGGCGGCCTCGACCACCTCGGGGTCGCGGCGCGACCCGCCCGGCTGGATGATCGCGGTGATGCCGGCCGCGATCGCGATCTCGGGCCCGTCGGAGAACGGGAAGAACGCGTCGGAGGCGAGCACCGCGCCGGCGAGCGATTCCAGGCGCGACTTGTCGATCGCCAGCCGCACGGAGTCGACGCGGCTCATCTGCCCGGCGCCGATGCCGGCCGTCGCCTCGCCCTTGGCGAGCACGATCGCGTTGGAGCGCACGTTCTTGCAGACCTGCCAGGCGAACATCAGGTCGCGCCACTCGTCGTCGCTGGGCGCGCGCTCGGTCACGATCTCCATCTCGGTGCGGTCGCCGAGCTCGAGGTCGCGGTCCTGCACGAGCAGGCCGCCCGTGACCTGCTTGATCTCGGGCTCGGCGGCGAGCGGCGAGCGGCGCTCGTTGTCCTCGAGGATGCGGATCGACGGCTTGGCGGTGAGGACGTCCAGCGCGCCGTCCTCGTAGCCGGGCGCGAACAGGACCTCGACGAACTGCTCGGCGAGGCGCTCGGCGGTCGCGACGTCGACCGGCTGGTTGAAGGCGATCACGCCGCCGAAGGCGCTCAGCGGGTCGGTCGCGAACGCGCGCTCGTAGGCCTCGAGCCCGTCGGGGCCGACGGCCACGCCGCACGGGTTGTTGTGCTTGACGATCACGCAGGCCGGCTGCGTGAAGTCGCGTACGAGGTTGCGCGCGGCGTCCAGGTCGAGCAGGTTGTTGAACGACAGCTGCTTGCCGTGGTGCTGCTGCACCATCGACAGCACGTGCATCCGCGCGCCGACCTCCTGGTAGTACGCGGCGCGCTGGTGCGGGTTCTCGCCGTAGGGCAGGTCGGAGACCTTCTCGTACGCGCGCACGTGCAGCGGCGGGAAGTCCTCTGACTTCTCGGCGAACCAGCGCGCGACAGCGGTCTCATAGCGCGCGGTGTACGCGAACGCCTCGGCGGCGAGCGATTCGCGCGTCGAGATCGACAGCCGCGCGTCGGCGCCGTGCAGCTCGTCGAGGATCGCGTCGTAGGACTCGGGGCTCGTCACGACGGCGGCGAACGCGTGGTTCTTCGCGGCGGCGCGGATCATCGTCGGCCCGCCGATGTCGATGTTCTCGATGATCTCGTCGACCGGCAGGCGGCGCGCGACGCTGCGCTCGAACGGGTAGAGGTTCACGCAGACGAGGTCGACGTACTCGATGTCGTGCTCGCTCGCCGCTTCGACGTGGGACCGGTCGTCGCGGACGGCGAGCAGCCCGGCGTACAGGCGCGGGTGCAGGGTCTTGACGCGCCCGTCCATGATCTCGGGAAAGCCGGTGAAGTTCTCGATCGAGCGGACCTCCAGCCCGGCGGACTCGAGCGCGGTCGCAGTGCCGCCCGTCGAGACCAGCTCGACGCCGAGGTCGGCCAGCCCGCGCGCGAACTCGACGACGCCGCGCTTGTCCGAGACCGACAGCAGCGCGCGGCGGATCCTGACTGCCCCTGGCGGTGTGAGCGCGGCGGCGCTCTCGGTGTCGGGCTCGGCGGCGATCGGCCGAGGATAACGGCCGCGCGCCCGCCATCACCACGCGACGATCACCGCGCGATCACGACGCGGCGCGGGTTGCGCGGATCGCGCGACAGCGCGCCCCGTGCGACGAGCCGCACCGCCTCGGGCAGCAGCGCGTGCTCCAGCGGCCGCAGCTGCGCGTGAACGGCCTCCGGGTCGTCGGCGTTCGCCGGCTCCACGCAGCCCTGCAGGATCACGGGGCCGGTGTCGACGCCGCCGTCGTCCTCCACGAAGTGGACCGTGACGCCGAAGATCTTCACGCCGTAGTCGATCGCCTGCTCGATCGCGCGCACGCCGGGGAACGCCGGCAGCAGCGAGGGGTGGACGTTGATCACAGCGCTCGGGAAGCGGCGCAGGAACGGGCTCGTCAGCAGCGCCATGTATCCGGCCAGCACGACGAGCTCGACGTCGCGCTCGAGCAGCCACCGCGCGATCGCGCCGTCGCGCGCGTCGCGGTCGGGATGATCGGCGAGCGCGAAGGCCGCCGTCTCGACGTCCGCGGCACGCGCGCGCTGCAGCGCGGCCGCGCCGGGCTTGTCGGCGGCGACGGCGACGATCGTCGCCTCGCGGCCGTGCACCGAGTCCAGCAGCGCCTGCAGGTTCGTGCCCGCTCCGGAGGCCAGCACGCCGACGCGCAGCGGCGCCCCGCCACCGCCGCCGGCCACGGGCTCAGACCGCCTCGAGCTTGGGATACATCCCGCCGGTCGAGCGCAGGCGCCCGCCCTGCAGCAGCTCGTCCACGCGCGCGAGGACCTGCTTGGCGGTCAGGTGGTCGAACGTGCCGTACGCGGGCAGCCCGTCGTGGCCGCTCTTGACGAGCGCCTGCGAGCGCCCGCCGCGGAGGATCTCGACCGTGCGCGTGCGGCCGACGGCCGGCTGCGCGGTCTGGACGATCTCGAGGATCGCCGCGTCGAGATCGCCGGGCGCGACGGCGCCCGACCCGTTCGGCGCCCTGTGCCCGCTCGCGCCCGCGCGCGCGCGGCTGGGACTCGCCGGCACCGCCGGAACCCAGGAGGCGTCGCAGACGTCGCAGCAGGGCACGCCCGCCTGCGGCGCGGGCGGGCTGCGGTCGCCGAAGTGGCGCAGGATCGCCGCGCGGCGACAGGCGTCGGCCTCGACGAAGGCCCAGACCGAGCGGTACTGGCGCCAGCGCGCGCGCTGTCCCTCGCCCGCCGACGTGCGGCAGGCGGCGCGCGCGCGGCCGTCGAACGGCGCCGCGATCCGGCCGCGCAGGCGGTCCGGCGAGGACGGGGCCGGGCGCACCACGCCGGCGCGCGCGAGGTGCCCGATCACCGCGCGCACCTGGTCGTCGCTCTCGCCGCGGCCGTCGAGCACCGCCGCGAGCTCGTCGGTCCCGAGGTCGTAGCGGCCCTCCTGCGAGCGCATCTGCAGCCGCCGCGCGACGGTCGAGATCGCCTCGTCGGTGACCTCGCTGCGCTGGATGAAGAACACGTGCAGGCCCTTGTCGCGGCCCTCGGCGAACAGCAGCGCGCGGGCCGGCGCGCCGTCGCGCCCGGCGCGACCGGCCTCCTGGTAGTAGGCCTCGATCGAGCCGGGCACGGACTCGTGGCAGACCGTGCGCACGTCGGCCTTGTCGATCCCCATCCCGAAGGCGTTCGTCGCGACGACGACGTCCAGGCGGCCGTCCATGAAGCGCCGCTGGACGTCGGCGCGCTGCTCGCGCCCGAGCCCCGCGTGGTAGGCCGCGACCGCGCCGTCGAGCTTCCCCGACAGCCTGCTCGCGAGCTTGTCGGTGCCCGCGCGCGTGCCGGCGTAGACGATCGCCGGGGTGGCGTCGGGCTGCGTCAGCGCGGCCGCGATGTGGCGGTGCTTGACCTGCGTCGACGCGCACGGCACGACCGCGAAGGAGAGGTTGGGCCGGTCGAAGCCGGTCGCGACGCGGACCGGGTCGCGCAGGCCGAGGCGCTGCGCGATGTCGGTTGCCACCTGCGGCGTCGCGGTCGCCGTCGAGGCGATGATCGCCTCGGCCTGCAGCCAGCGCGCGGCGTCGGCGAGGCGGAAGTAGTCGGGCCGGAAGTCGTGGCCCCACTGCGAGACGCAGTGCGCCTCGTCGACGACGAACAGCCCGATCCTCGTCGCGCGGATCGCCTCCAGGAAGGGGGCCGAGGAGAACCGCTCGGGCGCGACGTAGAGCAGCCGCAGCTCTCCCGACACCGCGCGCTCCAGCGCAGCGCGGTTGGTGGCGGCGTCCTGCTGGGCGTTGACGAGCCCGACCTTGCCGGGCGCGATCTTCGCGAGCGCCTCGACCTGGTCCTGCATGAGCGAGACGAGCGGCGAGACGACGAGGGTCAGGTCCTCGCGCACGAGCGCGGGCAGCTGGTAGCACAGCGACTTGCCGGCGCCGGTCGGCATGACGACGAGCACGTCGCGCGCGGGCGGGCCGATCGCCGCGCGCACCGCGTCCTCCTGCCCGGGGCGGAAGGCGTCGAAGCCGAAGGTCTCGCGCAGGGCGACGGTCGGATCCATGGCGACGCTCGACCATAGCGGGCGCTGCGGCGAGACCGGCCGGGCTCCGCCGTCGGGTGGCGCGGCCTGCGTCATGTCGTGCGGATGCGAGCGAGCGCCGCGCCTGATCGGACGCGGCTAGGCGCGGACGAGCGGGAGCTCGAGCGCGTACTTGCCGTTGGCCTCCTCGCTGCCGTCGAGCGGATAGCGGCCGCTGAAGCAGGCGTCGCAGTGGCGGTCGCGATCGCCGCGCACGGCTTCGTAGACGCCGTCCAGCGAGAGGTAGGCGAGCGTGTCGCAGCCCAGCTCGGCGGCGATCTGCGCCTCCGTGCGCTCGTGGGCGATCATCTCCTCGCGCGTCGACATGTCGATCCCGTAGTGGCAGGGGTGCTTGATCGGCGGCGCGGAGACGCGCATGTGCACCTCGCGCGCGCCCGCCTCGCGCAGCATCTGGACGATCTGGCGCGTCGTGTTGCCGCGCACGATCGAGTCGTCGACGACGACGAGCGACTTGCCGCCGACGATCTCCGGCAGCGGGTTGAACTTCATCCGCAGCCCGTGCTTGCGCAGCTCCTGCCCGGGCTCGATGAACGTGCGCCCGACGTAGCGGTTCTTGATCAGCCCGTCATCCTGCGGCAGCCCGCTGGCGCGCGCGTAGCCGCGCGCCGCAGGGGCGCCGGAGTCCGGCACCGGGATGACGAGGTCGGCGTTC
>JAHWJE010000143.1 GCA_019348575.1 Actinomycetota bacterium
CGCGTCGCCGTCTGCGACATCGAGTTCGGCGCGCGAGCAGGCCAGCACGTCGTGGCCCAGCCGCGTCGCGGCATCGACGACGGCGCGCCCGAGCATGCCGCCCGCTCCGGTCACGAGCAGCTTCACAGGATCCCGATCTCGGAGTTGTCACCGACCATGAAGCGGTAGGCCCGCGGCTGGCGCACGCCGCGCGAGATCGTCACGTTGCGCCCCAGCAGCGAGGACTCCATGCGCCCTTCGAGGTCGCAGACCTTCGAGCCCTCGAGCAGGATCGAGTGCTCGACCTCGGCCGACGTGATCACGCAGCCGGCGCCGATCGCCGTGTAGGGACCGATGTAGGCGTCGCTGATCCGCGTCCCGGCGCCGATGATCGCGGGCCCGCGAACCGTGGTGCGCTCCAGCACCGCGCCGCGCTCGACGACGACGCGCCCGTCGCAGCGCGAGTCGATCAGCTCGCCGTCGACCTGCGGCTCGATGCGATCCAGCACGAGCCGGTTGGCCTCGAGCATGTCGTCGAGGCGGCCGGTGTCCTTCCACCAGCCGCGCACGATGTGCGGCTCGACGCGCTTGCCGTCGTCGACGAGGTACTGGATCGCGTCGGTGATCTCGAGCTCGCCGCGCGCGCTGGGCTCGATCGCGCGCGCGGCCTCGTGGATGCCGGCGGTGAACATGTAGACGCCGACGAGCGCGAGGTTCGTCGCCGGCTCGGGCGGCTTCTCGACGAGCCGCTTGACCCGATCGCCGTCGAGCTCGGCGACGCCGTAGTTCTGGGGATCGTCGACGGGCGTCAGCAGGATCAGCGCGTCGGGCTCGCTGGCGCGGAAGGACTCGACGAGGTCGGTGATCCCGCCCTGCAGGAGGTTGTCGCCCAGGTACATCACGAACGGGTCGCCGTCGAGGTACCGCTCCGCGGTCAGCGACGCGTGCGCGAGGCCGCCCGGCCGGTCCTGCTCGACGTACGTGACCGCGACGCCGAACTGCGACCCGTCGCCCACGGCCGCGCGGATCTCGGCGCCGGTCTCGGGCGCGATGATGATCCCGATCTGCTCGATGCCGGCGGCCGCCATCGCCTCGATGCCGTAGAAGAGCACCGGCTTGTTGGCGACCGGGACGAGCTGCTTGGCGCTCGTGTGCGTGATCGGCCGCAGGCGCGTGCCCTTGCCGCCGGAGAGGATCAGGCCCTTCATGGCGCGACTAATACACCCCGGCGGCGAGCTTGCGGTGATCCCACGTCGCTCGCGAGCGCGCGCGAAACTGCAACGCGACGCGCTTGGGCGCCTGCGCGAGCACCATCCTGCGCACGTCCTCGTCGAGCACGCCCGGCTCGTCGGCGCCGCTGGCCCGGTAGCGCGTGAACAGCTCGGCGCCCAGCTGAGCCACGCGATCGCTGTCGCGGTGCACCGTCACGTCGCACTTGAGCATCACGCCGCGCAGCTCGGGATACGCCTCGCCGGCCTCGACCTCGAGGGTCGCCCGCGGGTCGCGTTCGAGGTTTCGCACCTTCTGGGACTTCGCGAACGTCCAGCACCACAGGTCGTCGTCGCGCACCACGTACCAGAGTGGCATGAGGTGCGGGAAGCCGTCCCGGCCGATCGTCGCGCAGATGACGGTCCGCTCCTCCTCGAGGAACGCGGCCACCTCCGCGTCGGACATCCTGATCTGCTCGCGACGGCTCACGGGCGGGACTGTAGCCAGCCCCGCCCGTGGTTCGTCAGCTCTCAGCGAACAGTCGCCGGCGGGCCCGGCGGTCCTTCTCGCCTCCCGTGGTCCGCTACGGCATCTCCCTCATGCACCAGGGCTGCCCCTTGGACATCTCTCCGGGCCCATGGCCCATTCCCATGTGTTCCGTGCTCTGGCCGAGATTCGCGTGCTGGTGCGCCTCCATCGCGTTGGACTGCAGCGTGCCCTGATTCGGGCACTGATGACCCGGCGCAGTGTCGCTCTGCCCTTGCGCCACGGCGCCTGGTGCGAACGCGGCGAGCGCGCCGACCGTCCCGAGGGCCGCCAGGCTGACCTTGATCTTGCGCATGCGAACTCCTTCGTTGATCGCCAAC
The DNA here is from genome assembly GCA_019348575.1 of Actinomycetota bacterium. The sequence goes on from JAHWJE010000143.1 coordinate 2,055, forward strand.
CGTTGTCGCGGCGATCGTCCCCGCCAGATGGTGGCGAAAACATCTAGCTGAAGCCGATGTCAGCGGAATTACGCACCGAGGCCGGCGATAGGCGCACGGCCAGCCCTGGACGCGCGCGGCCCGCGCCTCGTGTCACGCCGCGCTGGCTACCCCCTTCCGCGCCATCGCGGACGGCTCACGGGCGGGACTGTAGCCAGCCCCGCCCGCGGTTCGTCAGCGCTCAGCGATCGTTGGGGCCGAACATCGCGACGCGCTCGCAGCCGCTGATACGGCGGCGCTCGTTGCGGTTGATGCGCACGACGTCGGGACCGGTCCCGCAGCGCACGGTCGCCGGCGGGCCGGCGGTCGCGACGTTGATGAAGTCGCGGCCGCTGCCGCCGAGCACGAGCCCGCCGCCGAACGCGGCGTTGATCGAGTCGTTGCCGCTGCCGGCCGAGAGCCGATCGGTGCCCGGGCCGCCGTTGAGGTGGTCGTTGCCGGTGCTTCCGTAGATGCGGTCATTGCCGAGGCTGCCCGAGAGGTTGTCGCTGCCGCGCTGGCCCTCGAGGCAGTCGTTGCCGCGACCGCCCGAGATCTGGTCGTTGCCGCCGCGGCCGAGGATCCGGTCGGCGACGTTCGTGCCGGTGATCCGGTCGCGACCGTTGGTGCCGACGATCGCGAACTTCGGGCTGCCGCTGAAGCCCAGGCAGGGGCTCCGCCCGAAGCGCTTGCGTGCGACGTCGATCGGGATCACGGTGCCGCCGCTCGGGCCCTGGAACGGGCGCCCGATGACGATCTCGCCGAGGCTCGACCCGCTCGTGCCGGCCGGGATGATGCAGACGTTGCGCGGCTGGTCGTAGGTCGAGCCGGGCGGGCAGGGGCGCGCTGCGCCGTCGCCCGAGCCGCCGTTCTGCTGATTGGGATCGCAGACCGGGCCGTTGGCGCCCACCTTCGCCTCGCCGACGACGAGGTCGACGAGCGGGGCCGGCGACGCCTGGCGCAGGACGCGGACGTGCAGCGCCCTGATCGTCAGCGAGTTCGCCGTCTGGATGCGCTCGTCCACCTTGACCTCGACGACGGCGCCGAGGATCGGGTTGAGCAGGTTCGTGAGCTCCGCCGCCAGCCTGTCGAGCGGGATCGGGGTTCCGCCGAGCGTGACGTCGGCGACGCGACTGTCGCCCCTGAACACCGGCGCCGTCGAGCCCGACACGCAGGTTGCGGCAGCGACCGAGTTCGCCGCTCCGACCCCCAGCGTCGGCCCGTTGGCGCCCAGCAGCAGCGTGAGATCCTCGACGCGGCCCTCGGCGGCGGGCTTCTGATCGATCGCGCGCCCGAGCTCGGGCACGATGGTGGTGCGCGCCTGCCCGGTGACCGCGCCCAGGAAGTCCGGCGAGATGCCGAGCTGCGTCGGCGTGTTGCCTAGGCCGGTCTCGCTGTTGACGCACTGCGCGCGATCCGGGCTGGCGCCGTTGGCCGTGTTGATGTTGCCGTTGGCGACGATCGGCTCAACCCGGTTCTGTCCCGCCACCGACGTCCATGCGGCGCTGCCGCGGCACTGCCACACCGGCACGGTCGTAAAGGCCGATGCGACAGCGGGCGCCACTACCAGCGCGACGGCTGCCCCTACGACTACGAGAAGCATCCTGCGATACATGTATCTCCCTCCGTGGAACCAACAAGACCACGCCCAATCCCGGGCGCCACGAGATACGTTGCGCCTTTCTCATCCGGATGTCAACCGCGATGCGGATGAGCGTGTGCACGCACCAAGTTCTGGCGCACCGGCTCTTACCCCTCCCGCTGTAGGTCCTCACGGGTTTAGGGCGGGTTTAATCGTTTTCTCATCCGCGCGCCGATCGTCGCGCGGCGGGTCAGCGAAGGGCGGCCGCGCGCAGCCGCTCGACGGCGGCGAGGACTGCGTCGCGCGCCTCGGCGGGCTCGAGCACGGCTGCGTCCCCCGCCTCACCGAGGATGTCGCGGACGAGGAAGTCCGTGCCCTTGAACGGGTGCTCGACGATCACCGAGCCGTCGGCGAGCTCCTGGGCGACGCGGCGCTCCTCGCGGGCCCACCGCGCGCGCTCCGACGAGACCCAGACGCGCGCGATCCGCGACGCCTCGACCTCGCCCGTGCGCAGCCAGCCGTCCAGCTCGGCGGCCGGGTTGACCTCCGGGCGCGGTTCGTATGTCGTGTCCGTGACCTCGGCGTGGCGGATGCGGTCCAGCCGGAAGTGGCGCACGTCGTCGCGCTCGGGATCGAACGAGGCGACGTACCAGCCCTCGCGGCCGTTGACGAGCGCGTAGGGCTCGACGACGCGGGTGCTGAACTCGTCCTCGTTGGGCTTGTAGTAGTCCAGCCTCAGCAGCCGCCGTTCGTTGATCGCCTGCGACGCGACGCGCGCGATCGCGGAGTCGTCGCCGCCGGCGTCGGCGACGTGCAGGCCCTGCGCCATCGGGTCGGCGCCGAGCGCGGCGACGATCTTCTCGCGCGCAGACGCCAGCGAGCCCTCGGGCAGGTGCTCGCCGATGAGGTCGATCGCGGCGACGAGCGCCTTGGCCTCGACCGGCAGCAGCCGCGCCGGGCGGGCGAAGTTGTCCGAGTAGGGCTCGGGGTCGACCTCGATGCGGCCGTCCTCGTCGATCTCGGCGTACAGGACGTACGAGCCGCCCCCGAAGTTCACGACGTTGAGGACATTGATGTCCTCGCGCAGCTCGGCGCCGGAGATCTGCATGCGCTCGCAGATCTCGGCGGCGTCGAGCTTGACGCCGGCGCGGCCGGCCTGGATCAGGATCGAGGCGAGCGTCACGAGCCGCGCGAAGCGCTCGGGGCGGATCGACGCCTCGGTGCGCCGCGTGGCGCCGTTGGCGGAGCTCGCAGCGGCGGCCTGCGCCTCGTCCTCCTCCCGCGCGCTCGCGACGACCGGCGCTGCGAGCTCGAGCGTGGGGTTGCGGTGGCGCTCGTAGAGCAGCTCGATGCGCTCGGCGAGCTCGCGCTCGAGCTCGGGCGGCGCGAGGACGCGCGCGTGCTCGCCCAGGCGCAGCACCCACGCCGCGAGCTGGCGGCGGTCGGCGTACGGCGTCGCGAACACGACGTCACCGCTGGTGCCGGCCGGCTGGACCTCCCCGAAGCGGCCGAAGTGGCGCTCGATCTGCCATGCGATCCGCTCGGAGATCTCGATCTCCGCGTGGCCCCTCACCTCCCCGAACTGCCACTCGGCGCGGTTGGCGTACGGGCGCGGGTCAAACCCCTCGGGCGGGCCCTTGAAGTCGTGCTCGGCCTTGGTCGCATAGGCGACCTTGCCCTGGATGCGCGACAGGCGGAACACGCGCAGGGCCTGTCGCTCGTGCGCGTAGCCGAGCA
>JAHWJE010000144.1 GCA_019348575.1 Actinomycetota bacterium
ACCGGCACCGACAGGTCGCTCTTCGCGGCCACGACGACCTCGCCGTCGGAGGCCAGCAGCTGGACCGGCCCGCTCGGGCTCCCGGCCCGTGCCGGGGCCGCCGGGAAGCGGAAGCCGTGCTCGGCGCTGCGCAGGACGCGGGCGGCGGGACGCTGGACCTGGGCGTACTGCTCGGCGAGGCCCTCGTCGATCTGGCTGCGCAGCTCGTCGCGCAGGACGAAGTAGGCGGCGACCGACACGAGCACGACGGTGACGCCGACCGTCGCGGCGGCGAGGATCGTCAGCCGGTGGCGCAGCGCCATCATGGATCGCGCAGGACGTAGCCGACGCCGCGCACGGTGTGCAGCAGGCGCCGCTCGCCGCCCTCCTCGGTCTTGCGCCGCAGATAGCCGATGTAGACGCCGAGCGCGTTGGAGGTCGCGCCGAAGTCATAGCCCCAGACACGCTCGAAGAGCGTCGAGCGGGTCAGCACCTGGCGCGGGTGCTCGAGAAAGAGCTCGAGCAGCGAGAACTCCGTCTTGGAGAGCTCGATCCGCCGCCCGCCGCGATGGACCTGGTGCGCCGCGCGGTCGAGCACGAGGTCGGCGAAGGCGAGCGTCGGTCCGCCCGGGTCGACGCGCCGCAGCAGCGCGCGCAGGCGCGCGTTGAGCTCGCGCAGCGCGAACGGCTTGACGAGGTAGTCGTCGGCGCCCGCGTCGAGGCCGTCGACGCGGTCGTCGATCGCGTCGCGCGCGGTCAGCATCAGCACCGGCGTGCGGTCGCCCGCGGCGCGCAGCCGGCGGCACACCTCGAGGCCGTCGACGCGCGGCATCATGACGTCGAGCACGATCGCGTCGACGGTCCGCTCGGCGAGCGTGTCGAGCGCCTGCTGGCCGTCCTCGGCGAGCGTCACGTCGTGGCGCTCGAGCGCGAGCGCGCGCTGCAGCGCGGCCCGGACGCCCGGCTCGTCGTCGACTACGAGGACCTTCACGAGATTGCTCCTGCGCTCAGCACAGCACGGTCGGATAAGAGCCTACGAAGTGCCGCGTGTGCGCGATCGTGTGTGACGATGCCCGGCATGGGCTTCGCCGAGCACCTCGAGCGCTTCTTCCCCGACCGCTCGCAGGCCGTGATCGCGCCGGTGCGCGCCGACGTCGAACAGCGCCTGCCGGGCTTTCGCGTGCTGCGCGTCGCGCCGGCCGAGACGGGCCAGCCGTGGATCTACGCGACGTGCGGCGCGGCCCAGGGTGCGGAGGGCGCCGAGTACGTCCTGCTGGCGCCCGGCGCCGACGCCGCCATCGCCGAGATGCTCGCGGCGCTCGCGACGCTCAACGCCGACGTGCCGACGGGCATCGGCGTCGGCAGCATCATCGCCCTCGGTCGCTCCTGGACGGCGAGCTCGTGGGCGCGCCACGTGCTCGTCCTGCCGCCGTATCCCTTTCCTGCGGAGTTCGCGGTCTGCGAGGAGGAAGGCGAGCGCCGGATCGTCGTGCTGTGGCTCGTGCCGATCCTGGCCGTCGAGGCGCAGTACGCGCGCGAGCACGGCTACGAGGCGCTCGAGCAGCTGATCGAGACGCGCGCGGCCAACCTCGCCGATCCCGCGCGCGCGCCGGTCGTCTAGTGGGTCGCCCAGGAACGCGGTCTGCGGGCCGCTACGAGCCCGCGGCGTGGCGCTGGCGCGCCTGCGCCATCACGCGGCTGAGGAAGACGGGGTTGCCGACGAGGTAGCGCCGCCACATCCGCTTGGGCTCGATCGCCAGCCGGAAGATCCACTCCAGGCCGTTGTCCGACAGCGACGCCGGCGCGCGCGGGACGCGCCCCGAGACGAAGTCGAACAGCGCTCCGACGCTCCACAGCACGTCGCAGTTCAGGCGGTCGACCGTGCGCTGGGCCCAGATCTCCTGCTTCGGCGTGCCCATCCCGACGAGCAGGATGTCGGGCTCGCGCGCGTTGATGTCCTCGATCACGCGCTCGTCGTGGCCCGAGCCGATCTCGAAGTAGCCGTGGTGCGTGCCGACGACGCGCAGCTTCGGGTGCGCGCGGCGCAGGCGCTGGCCGGCCTGCGCGGCGACGCCCGGATCGCAGCCCAGCAGGTAGACCGAGCGGTCCTCCTCCTCGCACAGCGCCGCGAGGTTCCAGATCCAGTCCGCGCCGGTCATGCGGTGCGGGATCTCGGCGCTCAGCGCCTTGGCCGCCAGGCGCACGCCGTAGCCGTCGCAGTAGACGAGGTCGGCCTGCTCGAGCGCGGTGCGCAGCGCGGGGTCCTCGCGCGACTGGTTGAGCACGTGCGCGTTGACGTACATGACGCGCTTGGTCGGCTCGTCGCCGCCGACCCATCCGACGATCCGCTGCAGCAGCTCGTCGGGGTGGCCGAGCTCGATCGGGAGCTCGAAGATCCTCGACTGGCGCGCGTCGGACGACACGATGGCGGCTTCCGTGGCCTCTGGCACGACGCGCGGGATCCTAGTGGACCGCCGACGAGCGTTGCGCGACTGGCCGACCCGCTGGTGGGCCGCCCACAAACCCTGCACCCGAAACCCCGGGCGCCGATCACCGCCAGGCGGCGTCCTCGGATCTCGATGTGGCAGAGCCACACCTTCGATCCTGCGTCCTTGCCTGCCGGCGCCGGCATCCCGGGGTTTCGGGCACAACGTTCCTGGGCGACCCACTAGCGCCCGTCCTTGCGCCACACGAACAGATGGCCCCGTCCCTCTCCGTCCAGGCCGAGGTCGCGGACGGCCTCGGTCACGCCGGGGTAGGCGTCGTCCTGCCAGTCGTGGAACGCGATGATCCCGCCGGGTGCGACCGCCGGCTCCCACGTGCGGAAGGTCGCGATGGTCTCGCCGTACTCGTGCGAGGAGTCGATGAAGACCGCGTCGACGGGCGGCGGGTCGGCCGGGCCGAGCCCGCCGGGGCGCTCGTGCAGGTGCACCCGCCGCCGGTCGTCGTGCGCGAGCAGGCCGAGGTAGCGCTCGCGCTCGGGATGCGCCTCGACGTCCCAGGAGTGCACCTCGCGGCCGCGCTGCGAGAGCGCCAGACAGCAGGTCGTCCAGGCGGCGGCGGTGCCGATCTCGGCGACGCGCTGCGCGCCGGCGAGCGTGTCGAGCAGGACGCGCAGCTCCGCCGGACGGCAGGCCACGTCGATGCTCCACGTGTCGTGCTCGGCCTGCGCGCGGCGCATCGCGCGCAGCCAGAAGCCGGCGACCGGCCGCGGCAGCTGCGCGAGGCTCGCCGCCTGCAGCGCGAGGCGCCGGCCGCGCTGCACCGCCGAGCGCCGGTCGTCCGAGCGAAACAGGTGAAGGCGGCCGCTGCCCACGGCGTGAACCTACCGATCCCCCGCGGCCGTGAGATGGTTCCGCAGGTGCCGATCGTCGCCATCGACGCGCGCGACGCGTTCGACCCGCAGCTGCGCGGCTGGGGGCGCTACGTGCGCGAGCTCGTCGGCGCGCTGCCCGAGCGACCGGATCTCGAGTACCACGTCATCTCGCACGGGGGCCGCGGGCCGGAGCTGCTCTTCGAGCAGGTCGAGCTGCCGATCCGCCTGCGCCGCGAGCAGGTCGATCTCGTCCACGCGCCCAACTGCTTCCTGCCGCTGGCGCGCCCCTGCATGGGCGTCGTGACGATCCACGACCTGGCCTTCGAGGTCTTTCCGGGCGACTTCTCCAAGCGCACCGGCTGGAAGTACCGCACGTTCACGCGGCGAGCCGCGCGGTCGGCGCAGCGCGTGATCTGCGTGTCGGGCTATACGGCGGCCGACGTCGTGCGCCGCTACGACGTCGACGAGGCGCGCGTGCGGGTCATCCCCAACGCGCCGTCGCTGCCGATCGGCAGCGAGGCCGTGCCCGATGACGGCCCCTATCTGCTGGCCGTCGGCGACCTGCGCCCGAAGAAGAACCTCATGCGGCTCGTGCAGGCGTTCGCGGCGCTGCGCAAGGAGGGGCTCGAGCACCGGCTCGTGCTGGCGGGCGTCGACCGCGGTCCGGAGGCCGAGCGCGTCCGCGAGGCGGCGGGCGGCCAGCCCGTGCGCCTGACCGGCTATCTCTCCGACGCCCGCCTGGACGCGCTGATGCGCGGCGCCGATGCGCTGATCCACCCGTCGCTCTACGAGGGCTTCGGCCTCGTCATCGTCGAGGCGATGGCGCGCGGCGTGCCGGTCGTGGCGGCCCGCGCGACGGCGCTGCCCGAGACCGGCGGCGACGCCGCCGCGTACTTCGACCCGCTCGACGTCGGCGACATGGCGGCGGCGATCCGCGGCGTCGTCGGCGATCGCGCGCGCCATGCAGAGCTGTCGCGGCTCGGGGCGGCGCGCGCGGCGCGGCTGTCGTGGGCCGCGAGCGCGGCGCTGACGGTGGCGGTCTACGAGGAGATGCTGACGTGAGCGCGTACGGCGGCGCGCAGTCGTGACGGAGCCGCTGCAGCGCACGACCGTCCTCGTCCTGAGCGTCGACGAGGCGCATCTGCTCGAGCATTCGCTGCCGGCCGCGGCGGCGCAGCCGGGCGCGGAGGTCGTCGTGATCGACAACGCGTCGTCGGATGCGACGCGGTCGGTCGCCGAGGCCCACGGTGCGCGCGTGCTCGGCCTGCGCGAGCGCGTGTCGTACGCCGCGGCGATCAACGCGGGCATCGTCGCGACGGAGGGCGAGGCCGTGCTCCTGCTGAACGCCGACTGCGTGCTCGACGCCGGCTTTCTCGCGGCCGCGCGGCCGCGGCTGTCGCAGCGGCAGGTCGGCTCGGTCGCGCCGCGGCTCGTGCGCGCGACCGGGATGCGGGCCGGGGACCGGCTGGAGCGGCTCGACGCGGTCGGCATGGTGATCGACCGCCGCCGCAAGAACACGCTGGTCGGCCACGACGAGCCGGCGACGGGATACCTGGAGGCGTCGGAGGTCTTCGGTGGCGACGGCGCCTGCGTGCTCTACCGGCGCGAGGTGCTCGAGGCCTGCGCCGTCGGGGGCGAGGTGTTCGACGAGCTCCTCGAGCTGTGGGCCTCCGACGTGGACCTCGCCTGGCGCGCGCGGCTGCTGGGCTGGCGCTGCATCTACGAGCCGCGCGCGGTGGCATGGCACATGCGCTTCTACTCGCCGACGACGCGCGACGGGCTGCCCGAGGCGCACCGCCGGCTGCAGTTTCGCAACCGGCTGCTGATGATGGCCAAGAACGACTCGTGGGCCGACGTGCGCGGCGACCTGCACGTACACACCAACTACTCCGACGGCCGGGGCACCATCGAGAGCATGGCCGAGGCCGCCATCGCTCTGGGCTACGAGTACCTGGTCTTCTGCGACCACTCCCAGAGCCTGAAAGTAGCCAACGGCCTCTCCCCCGCCCGTCTAAAGGAGAAGCTGGAGGCCGTGCGGCAGGCCGTGGTGGCGAAGAACAAGCTGTGGTTCGACTACTGGCGGCCGATGAACT
>JAHWJE010000145.1 GCA_019348575.1 Actinomycetota bacterium
GCCGACCTGTGCGCGCGCTACCCGATCGTCTCGATCGAGGACGGCATGGACGAGGAGGACTGGGACGGCTGGAAGCTGCTGACCGACGCCGTCGGCGACGGCGTCCAGCTCGTCGGCGACGACCTGTTCGTCACCAACACGCAGCGGCTGAGGCGGGGCATCGAGGCCGGCGTCGCCAACTCGATCCTCGTCAAGGTCAACCAGATCGGCACGCTGACCGAGACGCTCGACGCGATCGCCACCGCCCGCGCCGCCGGCTATACCGCGGTCATGTCGCACCGCTCCGGCGAGACCGAGGACACGACGATCGCGGACATCGCGGTCGCGACGAATGCCGGCCAGATCAAGACCGGAGCCCCCTCCCGCTCCGATCGCGTCGCGAAGTACAACCAGCTGCTGCGCATCGAGGAGGCGCTCGGCGACGCGGCGCAGTTCCCCGGGCGCGGGGTGCTGCGAGGGTAGGATCGCCGTCCCTCCCTGGGCGCGCGCGATCAGCGGGAGGAGTCCGCGGGCGCGAGCCGAACCTCGGGCCATGCCCGCCTTCGCGCCGCACGTGCGCTGGGACCGGATCGGCCGGCTCGCGCTGCTGTTCGTCGGGCTGCTGCTGATCTACCTCTACATCAACCCGCTGCGGACGTACTTCTCGACGTGGCAGGAGGCGCGCACGAAGCGCGCGGAGGTCGCCCAGCTGCAGCGCGAGCACGCCCAGCTCGTCAAGCGCTCGCGCGCGCTGCGCGCGCCCGGCAGCGTCGAGATCGAGGCGCGGCGCCTGGGCATGGTCAAGCGCGACGAGCGCGCCTACGTGATCCGGGGCCTGCCGGCCGACGAGCGGTAATGGGGCGTGACACCGCGGGGTAGCCTGCCCGCCGGTGGCGACGAGCTTCGAGACGGCGCTGGGGCAGTGGCGCGAGGGCGAGCGCCGGCTGGCGGGCGCCCCGCTCGAGCATCGCGCGGCGCTCGAGGACGTCGTCACGCGGATCGTCGGCGAGCTGCGCAAGCGCCTCGGCGGAACCTTCACGACCGACGAGCTCACCGAGCTCTACGAGCGCGGGACGGACTGGTGCACCGACCTCGCCGCGACGGTCGCACCCGACGCGCCCTGGGCCTGGGATGCGCGCACCGTCGCCGACGCCGCCTTCCTGCGCTATCTGCGCGACGCGCGCGACTTCGCGGGCGGCCGGCGCACCGAGCCGTAGCCGCTCATCGCGGCGGCAGCCGGTGGAACATCCGCGTACGCCCCGCAGGCACGAAGCCCAGCCGCGCGTAGAGCTCCTTCGGCCAGTCCTCGTCGTCGGCGACGATGAACACGAGCTCGGGCTCGAGGTCCAGCCCGGCGACGAGAGCGCCCGTCGTGACGAGCCGGCCGAGGCCCGCGCCGCGGTGCTCCTCGAGGACGACGACGTCCTCGACCTGCGCGACGCCGTCGCGGTGGCGCAGCTTGGCGTAGGCGCAGACCTCGTCGCCGTCGTAGACGGCGAAGCAGCGCTCGCCGAGCGCCCTGCCGAGGCGCAGGTGATGCTCGAAGACCTGCCGTGCAGGCGCCATGCTCGTGCACCAGGGCTGGGTGGCCATATAGCGCATCTCCGCGGTCCGGAGGTCGTCGTGGCCGACCTCGCGCACCGCGTCCAGCCGCGGCACGCGGTCCGGGGCGCGGCGATGGGTCATGAAGAGGTGCGTCTGGACGCCCCATCCCGCCGCGGCGAACTCCTCGTCGAGCTCCTGCCAGAGCGGCTCGCGGTCGACGACCACCCAGCGGTGCTCGAAGCCACCCAGCAGCCGGTCGGCGTCGGCCATGATCTCGGCACCGCCTACCTCGCCCGCGCCGGCCGTCACCCAGAGCAGGTTCGCGAAGTAGACGAGCGGCAGGGTCTCGTCGAAGCAGGCCAGGCCGTAGCGCAGCGGCTCGACGCGCTGGGCGATCTGCTCGTGCGCGGCGCGCTCCCAGGCGACCGCGCGCGCGAAGTCCTCGTGCTCAGTCGTCGCCGTCTGCACCAGCGCGCCGGATCACGATCTGGTCCTCCTCGACCGTGACCTCGACGGGACGATGGCCGGCCCAGTGCTCGGCGTAGACCGGGTTGTCGGCGACGGCCGGGTCGAGCCACAGGCCGTAGCCCTCCTCGCCGTGGTCGAACGTGCCCTCGAGCACGCCCGCGGCGCTGCGCGAGCGGCCGCGCCCGCCGCGGCGGCCGCGCCGGCGGGGCGCGGGCTTGGCGTCGGCGTCCGCGTCGTCTTCCTCGCCTGCCTCGGCCTTGCGCGCCTTCTCGGCTTCCTCCTCGGCGAGGCGCGCGGCCTCCGCCTCGGCGCGCCGGGCCTCGGCCGCCTCGAGCTCGGCGGCGACGAGCGCGTCATCCTCGGCGCGCAGGTCGATCTCGTCGTCGAAGTCCGCCACGGCGTCGCCGTTGTCGGCGTCGGCGGGCGCAAGGTCGTTGTCCTTCTTGAAGGTCTCGATCTGCTGGACCGTCGCCTCGAGCTGATGGGCGATCCAGGCATCGGTGCGGCCCTGTCGCACCCAACCGCGGATCTGGTTGAGATGCGGGCGCAGTGAGCGTCGTGCCATGGGCGCGGACCTTACAAGACCCGGGCGCGTCGCCGATCTGGCACGATAGGACTTCGAGACTGACCCTCTGGTCGGTTGTGTTTGCCCTGCCAACCTGCTTGAGTTGGCGCGGCGACGAGGAGGGTGGCCATTCCATGCTGGTCCTGACACGTAAGTCCAACCAGAGCATCATGATCGGGGACGACATCGAGATCTCGGTCCTGTCGATCATGGGAGAAAAGGTGCGGATCGGCATCCAGGCGCCCCGGGACATCCCGGTGTTCCGCAAAGAGGTCTATCTGGAGATCCAGGCCGAGCGAGGCCAGGTCACCGCCGGCGGCGACGTCGAAGCGGCACTGCGCAAGCTGAGCTCGTAGGCAGGGGCCCGGGCGCCCCGCGCCCGGGGCGGACTACCCCATCACGTAGGCGAGCGTCTGGAACATCACGATCGTCACGATGACGGCGGTCGCGATGATCATCAGCACGAGCATCACGAAGCGCGCCGTGCCGCGCTTGTGGACCTTCTCGAGGTTGCGCTGGCGCGAGCGCAGGATCGCCTTGCGTCGCAGCGACTCGCGGCGCGCGCGGTCGGACTGGGTCTCCTCGACGAAGGCTCGTTCGAACTCGTCGAGCGACTGGCGCAGCTTGGTTGCCATGCGTTACGCCAGACTAGCCCAGATCGACGGCGCTCAGCATGCCGACCACAGCCCGCGTCCCTGCTCGCGCGCCTGGGCGGCGAGCTCGGCGAAGCGGTCGGCGTGGCGCACGTCGGGCGGAATCGACAGCGGCTGGGCGTAGCCCAGACGCGCCAGCTCGGCGTTGACGAAGAGCCCGTCGCGGACGCGGTAGACGTAGGCCAGCAGGCGCCCGTAGCGGTCGCGCTCCTCGACGTCGCGCACGAGCCGGACCTGCTCGCCTGCCACGAGCGCGGCGTTGAAGTCCGACGCCTTCTGGCCGTAGCACTCGACGCCCTTCGTCGGGTGCTTCGTCTCGGGGGTATCGACGCCGATGTAGCGCACCTTCTCGCGCGTCCCGGCAAGCTGCACGTGGATGGTGTCGCCGTCGACGACCTTGACGACGCGGCCGGCGGCGCCGCTGGGCGCATCATCCGCAGCCCCGCCCCCGCCTCCTTCGAGGACGCCGCTCGCGGTCGCGCCACCGGCGCCGGCGGCCAGGACGAGCAGCACGAGGATCAGGCGCCGGTCGGGCATCGACCAACCGTAGGGGCCGCCGCGGCGGCGCGAACGCGATCTTGCAGAATCGGCGCAGGCCTGCGCGCGTCGCGCCGCGATGCGACGGCGCGGCGGCCAGGTGGACGGACGTGCCCGCTCGCCATCCGGGTACGCTGCGGCGCGATGCGCGCGAACTTCACCGGCCCGAGCTACACCGTCGGCGTCGAGGAAGAGCTCATGATCGTCGACGCCGAGAGCTACGCGCTCGTCAACGCGATCGAGTGGCTGCTCGAGGACGCCGGCGCGGCGAACGTCGAGCGCGAGGACGGCGAGATCAAGCCCGAGCTCATGGAGTCGGTCCTCGAGATCGCGACGAAGCCGTGCGCGGACGTCGTCGAGGTCGGCGATCAGCTGCGCTCGCTGCGCCAGAACGTGCGCGAGACGGCCGCGCGCCGCGCGCTGGCGATCGCCTCGGCGGGGACGCACCCGTTCGCGATGTGGGAGGACCAGCGCATCGTCGCGCGCCCGCGCTACCGCGACATCATCTCGGCGCTGCGCTTCGTCGCGCGCCAGGAGCTGATCTTCGGCATGCACGTGCACGTCGGGCTCGACGATCGCGACAAGGCGGTCCACGTCATCAACGGGATGCGCGTGCACATCCCGGTGCTGCTCGCGCTGAGCGCCAACTCGCCGTTCTGGCGCGGCCACCGCACCGGGCTGATGTCGACGCGGATGCCGATCTTCCGCCAGTTCCCGCGCGTCGGCGTGCCGCCCGCCTACGCGGACTGGGAGGACTGGGAGCGCCAGGTCACGTTCATGGTCGCAAGCGGCGTGATGGAGGACTACACCTACCTCTGGCACGACGTGCGCCTGCACCCGAACCTCGGCACGGTCGAGATCCGCGTCTGCGACTCGCAGACGCGCGTCGAGCACACCGTCGCGCTGACCGCGCTCATCCAGGCGATGGTGCACGAGCTCGCAGAGCACTTCGACGCCGGGCAGAAGCTCAGGGATTACCCGTGGCAGATGCTCGACGAGAACAAGTGGCTCGCCGCTCGCCACGGCCTCTCGGGCGAGATCGTCGACCTGCCGACCAACGAGCGCGTCACGACGAAGGCGCTCGGCAGGCGCCTGCTCGAGCGACTCGAGCCGCACGCCCAGCAGCTGGGCGCAGGCGACGCCCTGGGCGGGATCCGCGATCTGCTCGAGCGCGGCAACGGCGCCTCGCGCCAGTGCGTCGTCTACGAGGCCAACACCGACCTCTGCGAGGTCATGGCCGAGATCGTCGCGGCGACGGCGCTGTAGCCGCGCCCCGCGCCCCGCGCCCCGCCTACCGCGTCGCTCGCGTCGCGGCCGGACGCGGGCGGCGCAAGGGCCGCGCCTGGCGCTTGGCGGCGGCCGGCGAGCCCTCCGGGACCATCGCGCTGACGTCGCGCTCGCTCAGGTCGGCGAGCAGCTCGACGAGCTCGATGTCGGTGCCGCAGACGCGCAGCACGGTGCCTGGCCAGCTCGTGGCGCGGTAGTGCGGGTGCTCGCGCAGCCGGCGGTCCCACATCCAGCTGCCGGAGTTGTAGAAGCGCCAGCGCCTCTGCGCGTCGGTCGACGGCGAGTCGCTCAGCGGGCTGTGCGTGTGCGCGAAGCAGACGATCCCGGGCGGGATG
>JAHWJE010000146.1 GCA_019348575.1 Actinomycetota bacterium
CGACTCGGCCCGCCGCAGGGCGTTCGCGGCCTTCGTACCCGAGAGTGTCCGCGCCTTCTCCGCCTCTTCTTCCGCCTGGCTCCGCACCTCCTCCCACTCGCGCCGCAGCGGGGCAATCAGGACCGGACCGACGACCTTCAGGATGTCCTCGCGGCTCGTGTAGTGTGCCCCCAGACGCGCCCGCTGGGCCGGATCTAGCGACCGCTCGAAGAGTGTCCCGAAGATCGCTGGCTCCACCGCCCCCCAGTCGAGCCGCGCCCGCGTGTGGCGGACGGCCCACACGGCGACGATCGTGACGGCGACCGCCTCGCTGGCGACGGTGGCGGCCGCCGCCCCGTTGTAGGTGTACGCGGGGATCAGGACGAGGTTGAGCCCGACGTTGACGACGATCGCGACCAGCGTCGCCCACAGCATCCGGCGCTGCAGGTCCGCCGCGACGAGGATGTTCGTGAAGAGCGGGTTCACGAACGAGAAGAGGACCGCGACCGAGAGGATCCGCAGCGGCGTGACCGCCTCCTCGTAGCCCGAGCCGACCAGCAGGGAGACGAGAGGCTGAGCGAGCAGGACCGTGCCGACCGCCGCCGGCAGCGCCAGCAGGCCGAGGAGCAGCAGCAGGCCGAGCAGCCCGGACAGGCCGCGGTGTCCCGCTCTCGAGATCGTCACGGTATCCCCTCCCAATAAACACTCTCTACACACCGGGCGCGCCGCGAGGCCGCCGTCGGCCAGCAGGCGCCGTCGGGTCGCCGCCGCCCGCGCCGCGTCCTCCAGCCGCTCGTCCGAGAACGCGATCGGCTGCCGGTAGTGCCCGCCGCTGAAGTACAGGACGAGCGTCTCCCCGCCGACGTCGTCGAGCACCTCGCCGAGCGCCACGACGTCGAGCTGATCAGCGTCGTCCGCCGGCGCGACCACCCGTTCTTCCCGTTCCCGGCCGGCGTCACGGTCACGACGCTCGACGACCGCCGCAGGTCGGCGGCGCCGAGCGGCCCGCTGGGGCTCCTGCGCCGGCTGCTGGGCCTCAGCCCCAGCCTGCTGGTGCACCCCGAGGACTACGCCTTCTCGACCTGCAACGTCTGGACCGATCTTCTGATCGTGCGCAAGATCCGCTCGCTGCCGTCGGGCGTCCTGATCACCACGCGGCCGGCCTTCAACCTGCTCGCCGTCAAGCTCGCGCCGCCCGGCGTCGTGACGATCGGCCAGGAGCACATGAACTTCAACGCCCACCGGCCTGGGCTGGCGGCCGAGATCCGGCGTCAGTACGCGCGGCTGGACGCCCTCGCCGTGCTCACCGAGGATGACCTGCGCGACTACGGCGAGCTGCTGGCCGCCGGCAGGACGCGGGTCGCCCGGATCCCGAACGCCCTGCCCCGCCTGCACGGGGACCCCTCCCCGCTGGAGGGCAAGATCGTCCTCGCCGCCGGCAGGCTCACCCCCCAGAAGGGCTTCGACCTCCTGATCCCGGCCTTCGCCGAGGTCGTGCGACGGCACCCGGACTGGATGCTGCGGATCTACGGCGGCGGCCCGAAGCGGCGCCGGCTGCGCCAGCTGATCCTCGAGCACGAGCTCTACAACAACGTGTTCCTCATGGGCGCGACCGAACACCTCGGCGAGGAGATGTCGAAGGCGGCGATCTTCGCGCTGAGCTCGCGATACGAGGGATTCGGCATGGTCATCGTCGAGGCGATGAGCAAGGGGCTGCCGGTCGTGAGCTTCGACTGCCCGCGAGGGCCGAACGAGATCATCACGCACGGGCGCGACGGGCTGCTCGTCCCCAACGGCGACGTGGCGGCGTTCGCGGACGCGCTGGCGCAGCTGATCGCCGACGAGGACCGGCGCCGCCGGTACGGCGCCGCGGCGATCGAGAAGGCCCGGACGTTCGACATCTCCGTGATCGGTCCGCAGTGGGAGGCCCTGATCGAGGAGGTTGCGCCGGCGAGCTCGCCGGACGCCGCCGGGACCGGCCCGGGTAGGCTGCGGCTTCCTCGGGACCGCTATGTGCCGGGAGCGCGTTGACCCGACCACAGAGAGCAGGAGGAGCACGCCCTTGACCCCCGGGCACACGGAGACGACGCGGCCGGCGGCCGGCGCCGACCCGCGCTCCCGTGGACACGCGCGCGCCTCGGTCCGCCACGCGGCGCGCGGCGCCGCGGCGACCTGCGTGCTGTTCGCCACGGCGCCCGACGACGACGGAGGGCCGGCCGCGGCGCTGCCGTGGGGCGACGCGACGGTGCTGGCGCGACTGCTCGGGCAGCTCGCCAACCTCGGCGTGCGCCGCGTGCACGTGATCACGCGGCCCGCCTGGGAGCAGACCCTGGCGTCGTCGATCGACGTCCTCGACGTGTCCGTCCGGCTGCACCCGTCGGCGACCGCCGCCGATGACCTGGCCGTCGTCGCGCAGCTCGTCCGCGCCAGCCGCGGCGACCTCGTCCTCGCGTATGCCGACATCGTGACCCATCGCGAGGCGCTCGCGGGCCTCCTGGCCGACCCGCGCATCGCGACCGGCATCCTCGTCACCGGCGGCTCGATCGGCCATCCGTTCATCTCCACGACGCGCACGATCCGCGGGCGGACCGTCAGCGCGTCGTCGGCCTACCACGCGGTGGGCGTCCCGAACGCCGGGTTCCTCGGCGTCCTGAAGGTCGGGCCGGCGGAGACGCCGCTGCTGGCCGAGGTGGCCGAGCGCCTGTCGGCGCTCGTGCGCGGTCCGCTGCCGGCGGGCTGGGAGGAGGAGCTCACACGCAAGCACGCGGCGTGGCGTGCGGCGCTGGAGGAGGCCAAGCGCGAGGAGCGCGCGGCGGCCGACGGGCGCGGGCGCGGCGCGGCGGCCGCCGGCGACGCGGGCGCGGACGTCGTCACGCTCTCGCAGGAGGAGGAGCAGGAGCTCGCGCGGCGGAGCGCGGTCGCGCCCGCCGACGTCGTCTCGCTGCTGCTCGTCGGCCTCGTGCGCGCCGGGACCCACGTCGGCAACAGCTACCTGCGCCGCCTGTTCTGGACGCGCCCCCTGTCTTTAGAAGGCGTCGAGGAGGCCGCCGAGCAGATCACGTGGTACGACGAGGACCGCGTGCTGCTCGACTCGGCCGTGAAGGCCAACGACGGCTTCTTCACGAGCTTCTTCGTGAGCCCGTACTCCAAGTACCTCGCTCGCTGGGCGGCGAGGCGCGGCTGGACGCCGAACGGCGTCACCGTCCTGTCGCTCGCCATCGGCGTGCTCGCCGCCGTGGCGTTCGCCACCGGAGACCGCGCCGGTCTCGTGGCAGGGGCGGTCCTGCTGCAGCTCGCCTTCACCGCAGACTGCGTGGACGGCCAGCTCGCCCGCTACACGCGGACGTTCTCCAAGCTCGGCGCGTGGCTGGACTCGATCTTCGACCGGGCGAAGGAGTACATCGTCTATGCGGGCCTGGCGATCGGGGCGAGCAGGGGGTTCGGCGACGACGTCTGGATGCTTGCGGCCGGCGCGCTGACGCTGCAGTCCGTCCGCCACACGTTCATCTTCTCGTTCGGCACCGACCGTCGCGAGGCGATCGGCAAGGTGCGCCAACCGCCGCTCGAGCAGCCGCGAGACGCCGACGACGGCGCGCTGCGCAGCTCCGCCGCGGAGCTCTTCTCGCCGGCGCCTGCCGCTGCGCCGCCGACCGCCGTCGCAGCGGCCCCGGGGGCTGGGTGGTCGGCGCGCGACCTCGCGACCCGCGGCCTCGCCGGCTGGCGCGTCGTGGACCGCCTGCCGGGGCTGCTCTGGGTCAAGCGGGCCGCCGCCTTCCCGATCGGCGAGCGCTTCGCGGCGATCTCGATCACAGCGGCGCTCTTCGACCCGCGCGTGACGTTCACGGTGCTGCTCGTCTGGGGCACGTTCGCGGCCCTCTACTCGACGGCCGGGCGGCTGTTGCGGTCGGTCCGATGAGCGCGGTCGGCGCCGATCGCGGCCGTCGCCGGCCGGCCGCAGACCGTGCTCGGTCTGTACCGCGACGACGGGCCGCTCGCGCGCGCGCTCGGCCAGGCGCTCGGCGCCCGCGTCGGGCTGCCACCGATCGTCCTCGCTCTCGCCGCCGCCGCACCGCTGCCCGCGGTCCTCGTGCTCGGCGGCGAGGACATCCCGCGGCTCGCCGTCGGCATCGTGGTCGCCTGGCTCGTCGTGGCGGGCTCGCTGTCGCAGGAGCGCCCGCGCCGCGACCGCTTCACCTGGGCCGTTCCCGCAGTGCTGCGGCTCGTCGAGTACGTCGGCCTGCTGTGGCTCGCCGCGCTCGCCGGCGACGCGGCCGTCCCCGCCGCCTTCGCGCTGCTGGCGGCGCTCGCCTTCCATCACTACGACGTCGTCTACCGGCTGCGCTACCAGGGGGTCGCGCCGCCGCCGTGGGTCGGGCTCATCGCGGGCGGGTGGGAGGGCCGGCTGCTCGTCGGCTTCGGCCTGCTCGCCGCGGGCGCGCTGCCGGCGGGGTTCTTCATCGCCGCCGCCCTGCTGGCGATCGTCTTCGTCGCCGAGAGCGCGGCAGGATGGGCGCGGGTCGCCCGCGCGCAGCGCCCCGCGCTGTACGCCGAGGAGGAGGACGAGGCCGAATGATCGGGATGGTGCTGGCGGCAGGGGCGGGCGTTCGCCTGCTGCCGCTGACCGACGCGCTCCCGAAGACGCTGCTGCCCGTCGACGGGGATCGCTCGATCCTCGACATCACGCTCGCCAACCTCAAGCATGTCGGGCTCGAGCGGGTCGTGGTCGTGACGGGCTTCGCGTCCGAGCGGATCGAGGAGCGGCTGCCCGAGCTCGAGCGCCGGCACGGAGTCCGCCTCGAGACCGTCTTCAACCCGAAGGCGGAGGTGTGGAACAACGCCTACTCGCTGTGGTGCGCGCGCGACCACTTCCGTGCGGGCGTGCTGCTCGTCAACGGCGACACGCTGACGCCGCCCGAGGTGCAGCGGCGACTGCTCGAAGGGCGCGGCGAGCCCGTCGTGATCGCACTCGACGACCAGAAGCGGCTCGGCGAGGAGGAGATGAAGGTCGTCGTCTCGCCCGACGGGCGGCTCGAGCGCATCCACAAGCAGCTGGACCCGGGCGCTGCCCACGGCGAGTACATGGGCCTGACGCTGATCGAGCCGGCGGCCGCCGAGGGGCTGGCCGAGGCGCTCGAGGCGACCTGGCGCCGTGACCCGCAGCTCTACTACGAGGACGGCTTCCAGGAGTACGCGAATCGCGGCGGCCACGTCGGCATCGCTCCGATCGGCGCGATCGAGTGGGTCGAGATCGACAACCACGACGACCTCAGTCGGGCGCGGGAGATCGCATGCCGGTACTAGCCCGCATGGTCGCGCTGCCCCTCAGCGTCGACGTCGGCAACGGCGCGATCAGCGGCCTGGCCGATCTG
>JAHWJE010000147.1 GCA_019348575.1 Actinomycetota bacterium
GACGGGCGGCGCGGCGACCGGCAGGCCGCCCGACGCCAGCAGCATGCGCTCGATCCCCGCCGCCCAGCCGCAGCCGGGCGCGGCCGGCCCGCCGAGCAGCTCGACGAGCCCGTCGTAGCGCCCGCCGCCGGCGACGCCGCTCTGCGCGCCGAGCGCATCGGAGGTGAACTCGAAGACCGTGCGCGTGTAGTAGTCCAGGCCGCGCACGAGCGTCGGGTCGACCTCGTGCTCGACGCCCGCGCGCAGCAGCAGCTCGCGCACGGCGGCGAAGTGCTCGGCATCGGCGGCGTCGAGGTGGTCGAGCAGCAGCGGCGCGTCGGCCATCACCGCGCGCGTCCCGGCGTGATCGGAGTCAAACGCGCGCAGCGGGTTGAGGTCGATCCGGCTGCGCACGTCCTCCGACAGCCGGTCGGCGTTGGCGCGCAGGTGCGACTGCAGGCGCTCGCGGTAGGCGTGGCGCGCCGCGAGCGTGCCGAGGCTGCCGACGCGCAGCCGCACGCCGCTGACCTCCAGCTCGGCCAGCAGCGTCGACAGCAGCACGATCAGCTCGGCGTCGACGGCGGGGTCGTCTGAGCCGATCGCCTCGGCGCCGATCTGCCAGAACTGGCGGTAGCGGCCCTGCTGGGGCTTCTCGGAGCGAAAGAAGCTCGACAGGTACCACAGCTTCACCGGCTGGGGCAGCTTGTGCATGCCGTGCTCGGCGTACGCCCGGCAGATCGGCGCCGTCCCCTCCGGGCGCAGCGTCACGGAGCGTCCGCCGCCGTCGTCGAACGTGTACATCTCCTTCTGGACGATGTCCGTCGACTCGCCGACGCCGCGCGCGAACACCTCGGTGTGCTCGAAGGTCGGCGTCTCGATGCGCCCGTAGCCCGCGCCCTCGAGGATCCGGCGCGCCGTCGCCTCGAGCGCGGCGCGCGCACCGGCATCCTGCGGCAGCACGTCGTACGTGCCGCGCGGGACCTGCAGCCTCTCGCTCACCGCCCGTGCGCGAGCTGCGTGAGGAAGGGATTCGTGGCGCGCTCGCGGCCGAGCGTCGTGACGCCCATGTGGCCCGGATAGACGACGGTGTCGTCGCCGAAGCGGTCGAGCAGCTGCGCGATCGAGCGCATGAGCGTCGGGCCGTCGCCGCCGGGCAGGTCGATCCGTCCGACCGAGCCCTGGAAGAGCACGTCGCCGGAGAAGAGCGCGGACTCGTCGCGCACGGCGTACGTCACGTGCCCGGGGCTGTGGCCGGGCGTGAAGACGACGTCGAGCGCCAGCCCGGCGAGCTCGAGCGTCTCGCCCCCGGCGACGGTGTGCTCGGGGTCCCACGACTCGTAGGGACCGAAGCCCGGCCACGGCACGAAGGCCATCACGTCCTGCAGCACGGGCACCTCGAGCGCCGGGCAGTAGACCGGCGCTCCCGTCGCCCTGGCGACCGGCGCGACCGCGCCGACGTGGTCGAAGTGCGTGTGCGTGAGCAGGATCGCGTCGAGCGTGACGCCCGCCTGCTCGATCGCCCGCAGCAGCCGCGGCGCCTCCTCGCCGGGGTCGACGATGACCGCCCGGTCGCTGCCTTGTCGCCGTGCGAGGAAGCAGTTCTCCTGCACCATCCCGACGGTGAACATCGCGACGTCGAGCGCCACTACTTCACCTTCGAGGGCTTCGACGCCCTCCGCGCCTCCTGCTTGAGGCGGCGGCGGTAGATGAACAGGTCGGTGTAGTAGCCGAGCGGGATGTAGAACAGAAAGACGAAGGCCGTCAGCGAGACCGCCTGTCCGGGCGGCGTCTGGAACGCGAAGACGAGCAGGAGGCCGAAGACGATCGCGGCGAGCGCGGCGCGCTTGGCGGCGCCGTTCCAGGACGGCTCGCGCATCATGCGCTCGCGGCGGCGCTGGGCGGCCAGCTCCTTGTCGGAGGCCTTGCGCTCCTCGGCCGACGGCGGCCGGCCGGTGCGCCCGCGCGACTCGATCACCCCGGCGGCGTTGCCGCGATGCTTGCTGCGCCGCTTCTTCTTGGTCTGGGCCATCTCTAGGACGAGCTTAGAGCGTCCTCGACGGTGCGGCGGTTGCGCACCGCCACGTCGCCCGGAAAGCGCGTGAACGCCGCCTCCGGCGCGAGCCCGACGAGCTCGCAGGCGGCGACGGGCGCGTGGCGCGCGACCGCTGCGACGACGTCGGCGAGCGCCACCGCGCGGTGGTCCTCGACGTTCGCCGAGACCTGCGCGACGCCCGCGCGCGCGGGCAGGTCCAGCCCGATCGCGCGCACGCCCGGGAGTCCCTCGCTGCCGCCCTCGCGGATCAGCGCGGCGATCATGCGCGCGTCCTCGACGGTCGCCGGCGGCGCGAGCTCGACGTTGAACGCGACGAGCGGCGCGCGCGCGGCGACGAGCACCGCGCCCGCGCCGGGATCGATCTCGGCCGGGCCGAAGTCGGGCGCGATCTCGCCGGCGGCGACGCGCTCGGCCAGCGCGCTCAGGCCGCCGCGGCGGATCTCGTGGCGCGTGCGCCCGTCGGCGAGCACGCCGTAGAGGAACACGGGCAGGCCCGCGCGGCCGAGCTCCTCGCCGGCGACGAGCGCAGCGGCGCAGGCGGCGCCGCGCCGCGCGTCGTCGAGGAAGACGAGCGGGGCGACGTCGAGCGCGCCGACGTGCGGGTGGCTGCCGCGCTCCTGGCCCAGGTCGATGTGCTCCCGGCACGCGTGCGCGCCCGCGACGAGCGCGGACACGAGCTGCTCGGTGTCGCCCGCGAGCGTGAACACCGTGCGGTGGTGGTCGGGATCGGAGTGCACGTCCAGCAGCCGTGCGCCCGTCGCGCAGAAGGCGTCGCCGATCGCCGCGATCGCCTGCTCGTCGCGGCCCTCGGAGACGTTGGGGATCGCCAGCAGGACGTCGTCGGCGCTAGCCATCGAGCAGCCAGCGCCCGCCGTCGAGCACCTGCGTGTCGCCGATCCGCAGGCTCGGCTCGAAGACGACGACGTCGAGGTGCACCGGGACCGTGACGGTCCCGCCGATCCCGGCGCTCGCGCCGAAGGCGACGTGCGCCGTGCCGAGGATCTTCTCGTCCTCGAGGATGTTGCCGGTGATCGTCGCGCGGTCGTTCGTGCCGACGCCGAGTTCGGCGAGGTTGCGCCCCAGCGGCCCGTGCGCGTCGAGGATCTCCAGGAAGCGCCCGGCGGCGTCGCCTGCGCCGTCTGCGCCCGCGAGCGCTCCGTCGCGCACGGTCAGCAGCACGGGCTCACCGGTGAGCCCGACGCCGGCGAGTGCCGACGTCGCGATCGTGCCTTCGCCAGCCGCCGGAGACGTGAAGCCCTCGCCGCACGGCAGGTTGCCGAACGCGCCGGGTGCCGCGAGATCGCCCTCGTCGGAGATGCCGGCGCGGCCGCCCAGGTCGAGGCGCAGGTCAGTGCCGCGCGGGCAGGTCAGGTGGGCGTCGCCGGCCTCGGTCAGCAGGGCGGCGACGGCGCGGCAGCGGGCGGCGAGCGCGTCGAAGTCCGTGCTCATCACGCGCGCGAGCATCTCGACGGTGACGCCGGGCAGCGTCGCGCCGCGGTGGCCGGCCTCGCACGCGCGCTTGCGCGCGCTCGTGTGCGACAGCGACGGCAGGCAGGGCGCGATGAAGACGTCCGCCGCGGCGAAGGCGGCGGCGACGGGCGCCGGCGGCTCGGTCCCGCGGCGGGGATTCGGCGGCAGGATCGTCAGGACGGCGTCGCCCCCCGCCGCCCGCGCCGCCGCGAGCAGCGCCTGGCCGATCGTCGTGCTGTCGGGATCGGCGACGACCAGCACGGTCTCCTCCGGTTGAACGCGCAGGCAGCGCTCGACGACGGTGACGACGGCCTGCTCGAGCTCGCTCACGATGCGCCGAAGGCTATCTCTCGGCCATCCGTCCAGGCCGTCGTCAGCAGCCAACCTCGCTGACCGCAGCCGGTTGTCACCAGCACATGTCCACCGGCAGAGGAGAACCTATGAAGAAGCTCGCGATGGTCGCGACCCTGGCCGCGGCGGCGGCCGCGGTGGCCGTTCCCGCACAGGCCAGCAAGCCCGATCAGCCCGGCAGCCAGCGCGCGGCGCAGGGCAAGGCGCACGAGCAGAGCTCGCAGCAGCGCGGCTCCTCGAAGGCCGGCAAGAGCGCGAAGGGCAAGGGCCGCTGCGCGCCTCGTTCGGTGGGCTACGTCGCCTTCGGCGACTACGTCTCCGGTGCGCTGACCCAGACGCAGGGCGCCGACACGGCCGACACCACCCGCGACGACCGCTGGAGCGGCGAGCTCGTCGTCGCCGTCAAGCGCACGAACCGTCACGCCCGCGACGACAAGGGCACGACGAAGACCTACCTCCTCAAGGACGCGAAGGTCCGCCTCGCCGATCGCGACGGCGATGGCACGCGCGACGTTCCCGTCGCCGGCGACCGCACCCGCATCCAGGGCAAGATCACGCGCCTCAACCGCGGCTGCGACACGACGGGCTTCACGGCCGCACTGACGATCCGCGCAGCCGGGTTCCACGCGCCGAAGGCGGCTGAGATGCCGGCTCCGGACCCCGTTCCCGCTGCGTAGCGGAAGTGACGATGCGCGCGCTCCGGGTCTGGCCCGGAGCGCCGTGCGTCGTGGTCAGCCCGCGAGGACCGCGACCTTGACGCGGCCCTCGCCCACGTTCCTGGTCAGCTGCGCGCCCGCGGTCACGACGCAGCTCTCGGCGTTCGCCATCGGCAGCCGGACCTCGCGGGTGTCCGGTGTGCGCGTCCGGTACTGGCCCCTGCCGACGACCGCGCGGCGGTTGCGAAAGC
Source organism: Actinomycetota bacterium (assembly GCA_019348575.1). The sequence continues at coordinate 4,761 of JAHWJE010000147.1, forward strand.
AGCCGAGCTGGTAGTTGACGGTCACCGTCTGCTTGGGCGCCGCGCTGACGCGGATCCGCACCCGCGACGGGTCGACGATCGTGCCGCGCGCCTGCGCCACCGCGAGCCGGCCTTCGCGGCGTGCCTCGTCGACGAGACCGCTGCGCACCCGCGGCGCCTCCTTGATCCGCGGCCCCCGCTGGCCGGGGAGTTGCCGATCGCCCTCGCCGAGCCCGAGCCGCGGATCCGGTGCCTCCGGACCGTCGTCCCCACCGGTGGCGAAGATGAGGACGATGCCGATGATGATCAGCACGGCGACCAGCGCCGCCGCGATGAGGTATAGCGGCTTGATCTCGGTGATCTTCCCGGCGAACTTCTGCACGCAGTTCCTTCCGTCGTCTCAGGGGCCGGCCACGTCTCGCGGGCACGATACGGCGAAGCGACCGAGCACGTGTCCACTTCGGCCCGCCGCCCACCGGCTCGCGCCGAGCCGCGGCTACACTTCGCGACCCCGCCGGAGTAGCTCAGTCGGTTAGAGCAGCGGAATCATAATCCGCGTGTCGGGGGTTCGAGTCCCTCCTCCGGCATCGTTAAAGCCCTGGTAAT
>JAHWJE010000148.1 GCA_019348575.1 Actinomycetota bacterium
TCGTCGCGCCGCGCGCGCAGCTCCGCCAGCCGAGCGCCGAGCGACGCGGCGTCGCGCCACGGCTCGAGCTCCGCGAGCGCCGCCTCGAGCGCCGCCCGCAGGCCGAGCGCGGCCTCGCGCCAGCGGGCGGCGTCGACATCCAGTCGCACGCGCAGGGTGAGCTCCTCGCAGGCGAGCGCGACGTCTCGCCCCGCCAGAAGCGCCGCCAGTCGCTCCTGCGGCGGCAGCGCGCCGCCACGCGAGCGCAGCGGGCCCGACGCCGGCGCGCGCGGCAGCTCGCGCGCGCGGTCCCAGCGCCCCTCCGCCACCCGCTCGCCGTCGCCGAAGCCGACGCGCACGACGAGCGCCTGTGCGAGCGCGACCTCTCGCACGTACGGATCCGCCGCGGCTATGCGGTGGGCGTGCAGCACGCGGTTCAGGCGCGCCAGGGCGTCGGCCGCGAGCGCCTCGAGATCGGCGCCGGCCAGCCAGCGCGACGCCGCCTCGTCGCCGTCGAGCGCGGCGGCGTCGACGAGCGTCGCGCGCATCGTGTGGAGCGGCTCGGGTGGCGGCTCGGGCGTCGCCTCGACGGCTCGCGGGCGGCCACGCCGCAGCGGCAGCAGCCGCCGCTGCGGAGCGTCCAGCACGCGCAGCACGAGCACGTGCGACGGGGCCTCACCGAGATGCTCCCGGATCGCGTAGCGGCCGTCCTGCGGTCCGAGCGCCCAGGGGAACTCGAACTGCACGAAGCAAAACCGCCGCGACCCGGAGGTCACGGCGGTTTCGGTCCCTGCTCGAGCTGACGTTCGGCTACTCGCCCTTGTGCTGCTCGCTCGCCCGCGTCGTCGCTCCGACCTTGATCGCGTACTTCGACGGCTTGATCTGCACCGTCGGGTTGTCGATCTGGCCGAGGCGATCGATGAGCTTGATCCACTGCGACGGCTTGAGGACCGACGCGGCGATCTTGCCGGCCTTCGTCGACGGATCGAACTCCGGCCGGAAGCCGAGGTGGATGTGGTCGGCGTGGTCGGCCATCGCCAGCGTGTTGTCCGTGCCGCCGTACTTCATGAGCGTGATGATCTGGGCCGGCTTCATCGTGCCCTGCAGCGTGAGCAGCCGGCGCACGGCGATGTCGGTGATCGAGCCCGCGCCCTGGTTGCCCAGGACCGGGATCCCGTTGATCTTGGCGATGTCGACGGCGTTGCCCGACGAGTGCGCCGAGACGTTGCCGGTCGACGTGTAGAAGCCGTGTCCGCAGCGCAGCGACGTGACACCGGGCTTCAGGCCCGAGGACGCGAGGAACTCGAGCGCGGCGAGCACGCGGCGATCGACGATCCCGGCCTCGATGTCGCGGCGACCGCAGGAGTAGACCTCGATCCGCGGGTTGGCCAGGACGCGCTGGATGAGGTTGTCCTTGCTCATCAGCAGGATCTGGCCGATCGTCGCGCCCTGGGCGTTCTCACCGAAGAACGGGTTCTTGCCCTGTGCGCGGTAGATCGCCGTCGACTCGAGCAGCTTCCAGCCGTCGAGGATCGGCTTCGGGTCGATCCGCGGCGCCCCACGACCGGCCGGGCGGATCTCGAACATGACGTTCGGGGCGATGCCCGGCGAGACCCTGCCGATGCGACCGAGGATCGTGCCCGTGATGACGCGGCGGCCGGGGACGAGGCGCTTGAGCACGACGTCTTCCTTGTTGAGGCCGTAGACGCCGGTGAAGTAGGACTTCACGCTCGAGCCCGCACCCAGCGCGGACTCCGACTCGAGGATCTGCTTCTTGCCGCCGGCCGACAGCGCCTTCGGGCGCGTCGGGTTGGCGAACAGGCGCTCCTTGGCGAGGTCGCTCGTCTCCTGGACGGCCTCGGCGGCCGGCTTGGCGGCGGCCTTGGCCTTGCCGGCGGCCTTCTTGACGGTGGCACCCGCGCTGGCGGCCTGCTTCGGAGCGGCATCGGCCTTCGGCAGCTCGAGCTCCTTGGCGATCGACGCCTTGCTCTGCGTCTTGTCCTTCGGTACCGGCACCTGCGCCGCGACCTTCTTCAGCCCCGCGTACGTGTACGTGTTGCCGTACACGTCGCGCAGCATCACGAACTTGCCGAGGCGCGCGTTCTGGCCGACCTTGATGATCTTGCCGTCCTGGACCGCGACGACCGGCGAGCCCGCCTTCGCGAAGATGTTGATCCCACGACGCTTGCTGTTGGACTCGACCGGCAGGGCGGCGTTCTTGCCGCGCGCGACGCGCCGCGACGCCTCGCGCTCGGAGATGTCGTCGGCGTACTTCGCCGCGGCATGGACGGGGAACCGGCCCTGCGTCAGGCCGCTCAGCGAGCCGACCAGGTCAGCCGGCATGCCGCCGATGAACCGTGCCCGCATGAGCACGGAGTCGACATACCAGTCGGCGTGGTTGTAGGCGAAGATCGCCTTGCGCAGGTCCGTGTCCGCCCCGGCTGCCTTCAGGTAGCGCGCCGCGGCGAAGATCGCGTCGACCGGGTTGTAGGGATCCTTCTTGCCGTCGCTGTTGGCGTCGACGCCGAACGCCTTCCAGCTCGAGGGGATGAACTGCATCCAGCCCATCGCGCCGGCCGAGGAGACGTTGAGGTTGCGGCCGTAGTCCGTCTCGATCTCGTTGATCGCCGCCAGGACCTCCCAGCGGATGCCGTACTGGATGCCGGCCGCCTGGTAGATCGACAGCAGGAACGGCGGGATCCGGAACTTGTTGATGAAGAAGTTCGGCACGCCGACGGGCACGGGACCCAGGCTGGCCAGGGAGAGCGTCGGGTTCTGGAGCGTCGGGAGCCCGCTGGGGAAGCGCAGCTTCGTCTTCTCAGGGCGCGCGCGGTCGGGCGACGGCGAGCGGAGCAGACGGCCGGCGGAGTCGAAGACCGGCTGGCCGGCGGACGGCTTGCCCTTCTTCTTGCCAGATCGGCTCGTCCCGACCGGGGGCTGGGTGTCGGACGGGGCAGCCGGAAGAACCGGCGTGGTCTGCGAGGGCGCGTCAGGCGTCGGCTTGATCGAGATCGAGGGCGCTGCGCCGCTGGGAGGCGCAACTGCGGGCGTCGTCTCCCTGATGCTCAGAATCGCCGCGTTGAGGCCCGGAAGCCTGACCTGGTCGACCGGGGTGTCAGCCCCGATGTCCAGCGTGATCGTCTTCTTGACGTTGCCGACGAGCGTCACTTCGAAGGTGCGAACGACAGCGTTCGCAGGTGACGCGAAGGTCCCCAGACCGGCGGTGAGCCCGCCGGTCAGGGCCAACGCAGTGAGCAGCCTACGCTTGTGGTGCATGTGTCCCTGCATCTCCCCCCTGGAGGTGTCCCTGGTACGCGAGCCCGATGCGCGTGCGCGGCACACTAGCGTGAAACGAGGTCAGACGTAAACCACGCTTAAGCGAACCGCCGGCGAAGCAGCATTCCAGCGGGCGCGCAGGACGGAAGAGCGGCGGGGCCCGGCCGGACCGCGCCGATCGGCGCGCTGTCGGGCGGCGCGCTGTCGGCGCGCGCTGGTCGCCCGTGGCAGGCTCGAGGAGGACGCACTGCGCTAGCCTCCGTGCGCCCGGCAATCAGGAGGAATCCCCCACTTCATGAGCGACTACGGCGAGTCCGACGGCCTCCGCGAGCGGCTGACGAAGCAGGGCGAGGACACCTTGGGCAAGCTCGCCGAGGACCTCATGGCCAACCCGCTCGTCGCGGGTGCAATCCAGCGTGCATTCGACGCGCGCGAGAAGGCGTCGAGCGCGCAGGAGGCGGCGCTCGGAGCGCTCATGCTCCCGTCGGCGGCCGACATCGAGCGCCTGACGCGGCGCGTGCGCTCCGTGTCGCAGCGCCTGGAGGGCATCGAGGACGGCATCGACCGCCTCGACGAGCGCCTCGCGGCCACGGCGACGACCCTCGGCGTCGACGTGCGCCTGGAGGCGATCGAGGCGCAGCTTGCGGCGCTCACGGCGCAGCTCGCCGCGCTGCACAAGGCGCTGCCCGGCACGCCCGCGGTCGCGTCGCGGCAGGAGCGCCTGAAGGTCTCCGGCTGAGGGCCCGCCGAGCGTGGCCGTCTAGTAGGCGCTGAGGGCGCCCGCGCCAACGCGGCCGAGCTGCTCGGCCGCCTTCAGCAGTGCCTCGGCGTCGATCCGCCGTCGCGTGCCGTCGCCGTCGAACACGTCGCTGACCGCCAGCAGGCAGCCGACCCGGATCGCGCGCAGCTCGCCGACGCGCAGCAGCGTCGCGGCCTCCATCTCGACGGCGAGCGCGCCGGCCTCGCGCCATCCGCGCGAGCGCTCGGGATCTCGCTCGTAGAACAGGTCGCTGGATGCGACCGGCCCGGTGCGCGCGTCGGCGCCCGCGCCGTCCTGCAGCGCCGCGACGAGCTCCGCGTCGGCCGCCACACGACCGCCGGCGCCCAGCGCGCGGCTCGTCCCGTCGGCAGCGAGCGCCGCTTCGGCGATGACGAGATCACCGTGCGCGAGCTGTGCGTCCAGCGCGCCGCAGGTGCCGACGCGGATCGCCGCCCGCAGCCCGAGATCGCAGAGCTCCTCGAGCACGATCGCCGCGCTCGGGCCACCCATCCCCGTGCTCTGGATCGTCATCGGCTCCCCGTCGGCCGCGATCCCCGAGTAGCCCCAGAGGCCGCGATTGTGGTTGAACATCCTCGGCTGAGAGAGGACGAGCTGGGCCAGCGCGAGCGCGCGGCCGGGGTCGCCCGGCAGCAGCGCGCGCGGCGCGAGCTCGGCGGTGGGATGGATGTGGACGGGCATCAGGACGCGCCATATGATCGACGCATGGCCAAGAAGAAGAACGCCTCGCGCGCGGATGCGACCAGCGCCTCGCACCCCGCCGGGTCGCGCACGTCCACCGCCCGCCCGACCGCACGGTCCCCGGCCGCCTCGATCTCCCCGGCGACACGCTCCGAGGCCGCCCGGCAGCAGCTCATCAGCTTGCTCCGGTCACCGCGGGAAGACGTGCGGCGGTTGGCGGCGCGGCTGTTCGCGGCGCAAGGGGACGAGGCCGCGGTCAAGTTCGCGCAGCGGGTCATTAGGGACGGCGACGACGACGTTCTCTTCGCGGCCGCGATTAACGGGCTGGTCGACGCCGCCGACGCCGGGCTACTCGCGCCCGGCGCGCGGCGGAAACTGTTTGCCGTCGTGAGCCGCTATGTGGTGGGAGCTGCGAAACCACCACCGCAGGGTTGGTTGCTGCTTATGCCTTGGCCGGAAGTGCTCGTCGCGCTCGACCGCGCCAGGGCGGCAGAAGTCCTGCGTTCGCCGAAATGCCTGCGCCAAGGCAACCCCGAACTGGACGAGGTGTTCGGAGCGATCAACCGGTACGGCGTCCCGGTCGACACCGCGAAGGTACGGAAACT
>JAHWJE010000149.1 GCA_019348575.1 Actinomycetota bacterium
ATCTCGGGGACGATCGCCCGCGCGCTCGCCCGATCAGGACACGACGTGGTGGCGATCGACGCCGACGTCAACCCGATGCTCGGCGTCTCGCTCGGGCTCGGGATGGACGCCACCGAGCGCCTCGCCGGCATCCGCCAGGAGCTCAGCGACAGCCGCGCCGACGACGCGATCCACGAGCACACGATCGAAGGGCTGATCGAGCGCTTCGGCGAGGACGCGCCCGACGGCGTGCGGGTCGTCGTCGCCTCCCGCGTCGACATGCCCGACCACGGCTGCCTGTGCTGCGGCGTCAGCGCCGACCGCCTGCTGCGCGAGATGGAGGCCGGCGGGCGCACGGTGCTCGGCGACCTCGAGGCCGGCATCGGCGTGCTCACGCGGATGGAGAACGGCAGCCTCGACGTCGTGCTCGTCGTCGCCAACCCGGCGCCCAAGTCGATCGAGGTCGCGCGGCGTGCGGCGCAGGCCGCGGTGTCGCGCGAGATCAAGGTGCTCGTCGTCGCCAATCGCGTCGCCGGCGAGCAGGATCTCGAGGCGATCCGCAGCGTGCTCGGGGAGCACGCGATGGCGATCGTGCCCGAGGACCCCGTGATCGCACGCGCCGACGCCGAGGGGCTCGCGCCGATCGACCTCGACGAGGCGTCGCCCGGCGTTCGAGCGATCGTCGAGATCAGCGAGCGGCTCGTCGCGCTGCCGGTGTAGGCGCTCAGCCGACGACGCAGCGCTCCAGCTCGCTGCGCCAAAGCTCGCTCTCGAGGTTGCGCCCGATCACGACGATCCGGCTCGTCCGCGGCTCGTCCGGACCCCACTCGCGCCCCGGTGCCTGTTCGACGTAGGTCTGGACACCGTGCACGATCTGCCGGCGCGGCTCGCCGGCGAGCGCGACGATCGCCTTGATGCGAAAGACGTCGGGCGCGTTGAGCATGAGCAGCCCGCCCAGCCAGCCCTCGAAGCCGCCTGCGTCGAGCTCGCCCGCGAGCCCGACCGCGAAGATCTCCACGTCGAGGTGATCGTGGTGGTGGTGATCGTGGGCGGCAATGCCCTCGGCGTGATCGACGTCGGGCGCGAAGGCGAAGCGATCGAGCAGCAGATCGGGGTCGAGCTCGTCGCGCGGGGCAACGATGATCTGCGCGTCCGGATTCAGCCGGCGCACTCGCGCGCGCACCTCCTCGACCGAGGCGTCCTCGGCGAGGTCGAGCTTGCTGAGCACGACGTGCGTGGCGAGCTGCAGCTGCTGGCGCGCTTCCGGGCTGCCGACGCGATCGAGCTGGTCGAGCAGGTGAACAGCGTCGACCACGGTGACCATCGTGTCCAGGCGCAGGACGTGCGTGATGCTCGCCAGCGCGTCGACGACGGGGCCTGGATCGGCGAGCCCGCTCGTCTCGACGATGATGCGGTCCAGCTGTCCGGCGGCGCGGTGCAGACGCGTGATCGCGTCGAGCAGCTCACCCTGGCTCGTGCAGCACACGCAGCCGTCGGCGATCTCGACGACGTCGTCGCTCGAGTCGCGCAGCAGCTGCCCGTCGAGCCCGATCTCGCCGGCCTCGTTGACGACGACGCCGATCCGCTCGGCGCCCGCTCGTGCGTTGATGAGGCGGTTGATCAGCGACGTCTTGCCGGCGCCGAGAAAGCCCGTGACGACGCTGATCGGGATCGGGCCCTGTGGGGCGAGCTGCTCTGTCACGGCGTCACTCGGTGCCTCTCTCGTCTGATCGATGTCCGGGCCGATCTCCTCACTTCGTCTGTGGCACCCAAGGACGGTCCGGCTTCGCGAGCAACCCCGTCACTATGTGATTTGATCATAGTGCCATGCAGAAAGAACTTCGGACGGCGTGGCTTCTACTGCTCCTCCGCGACGGCGCCGGCTATGGCTACGAGCTGCGCCGCGAGCTCGCGATCCGCGCGATCGAGCTCGATCCGGCGGTGCTGTATCGCAGCCTGCGCGAGATGGAGCGCAGCGGTTTCATCTGCTCGCGCTGGGTGAGCTCGCAGGCCGGCCCGCAGCGGCGCGTATACGACCTGACCGACGCGGGGCACGTCGAGCTGAGGCGCATGGGCGGGATGATCAGGCGCGAGCGCGACGCGCAGAACGCGTTCCTCAGGGCGCTCCGGCAGCCCAGCCCGGCCGACGCTCAGCGGCCTCCTCGACGGCCGTCCGAGCGCCGGGCCCGAGCGGTCAGGCCGGAACAGCCGCGCTCGCCAAGCGGTCGGCAAGGCCGATCAGCACCTTGACGCCGGGCGAGTCCGGATCGACGTCGATCGCGGCGCGGCCCTCCCGGTCGGCCTGAGCGATCGCCGGATCGTCGGGCACGACGACCATCTCGCACTCGCCGACGGCCTCGCGGATGACCGCGAGATCCTCGTCGTCGCGAACCCGATTGGCGACCACGATCACGCGCCCACCGCGCTCGTCGGCCATGTCCACCGCGCGGCGCGCGATGTTCAGCGACTTGGCGGTCGGCTGGGCGACGACGAGCACGACGTCGGCCTGGCCCTCCTGCAGCCGCATGACCGTGCCGATCCCCGCTTCGAGGTCGCCGACGATGATCTTGCCCTCGGACTCGAGCTCGAGCAGCAGGCTCTCAGGAGAAACGCCGCAGCACGTGCAGCCCGGGTTCGCGCGCTCGATCCGCGATGCGACGACCAGCCGCACACCGTCGGGCGCATCTCGCCCGAAGCGCTCGACGAAGCCTTCGGTCGTGCGCTCGTGCTCCGTCTCGCCGGTCTCCAGTCCCTGGCGTACCGCAACGAGGAGGTCCGTCTCCTCGGGGCCGACTCCGAGCGAGACGCCCAGCATCGGATTCGTGTCGGCATCGAGCGCGAGCACGTCGTGTCCCGCGCGCGCGAGCGCGCGCGAGATCGTTCCTGAGACGGTCGTCTTGCCGACGCCACCTTTTCCTGCGACCACGATCTTCATATACGGTCTATGTTACTTGCATCTAGCGCGTCCGCCAAACGCTCGATCGCATCGACGGCCGGCGAGTCGGGCGCGACGTCCAGCAGCGCGACCCCGGCCCGCTCCGCGGCGCGCACGTCGTCGTCGGCCGGCACCGTGCCCAGCAGTGGTACGCCGAGGAACTGCTCGGCGCGCTCGACGTCGGCTTCGGGTGTCACCTTGTTGACGACGAGCGAGAACTCGGCGTCCTCGCGCTGCTGCCTGGCGATCCGAACGATGCGGCGCGCGGTGAGCATCGACTGCCACGTCGGCTCCACCACAAGCAGGAAGTGGCGCGCGTACGGCGCCCAGTCGAACGCGGTCTGGCGCGGGCCGGCGGGAAGGTCGCCGAGGATCACCCAGTCCTCCAGCGATCGCACGTCCTCGAGGCGGTGGATGACCTGGTAGAAGGCGTTGTGCGAGGCCCTGTTGGGCGCCAGCCCGCGCTTGTCGGTCTTGCCGATCTGCAGCAGGCGCACGCCGTCGGGCGCATCCGTCGCGAAGCGCTGCACCGCGCGCGCAGGACCGATCCCCTTGACGAGCCGCCAGCGGCCGTTCTCGGTGCGCTCGGCTGCGGCGTTCAGCGGGACATCCTCCGGTACCTCGGCGCCGAGGCTGATCGAGAGCCCGGGCAGCGTGTCGGAGTCCAGCGCGAGGACGCGGTGTCCGCGGCGGGCGAGCAGGCGCGCGAGCGTCGCGGCCACGACCGACTTGCCCGCGCCACCCTTCCCGACGACCGCAAGTCGCATCCCGCCGCCTCCTGTCGTGCTCATCGGCGGTGCAGCGTCAGTCGCTGCGCATGTGCGAGTGCTGCTTGCGATCCAACGCGACGAACTCGGAGTAGCGGCTGAGGAAGACGTTGAGGACCTCGTCGGTCGCCATGAGCGCCTTCGCCGCGGCGTGCAGCTCCTCCATACCCGTCCGCGTCAGCTCGTACATGCGCCGGTCGGGACCGGTCGTCGACTTCTCCCATACCGAGCGCACGAGCGCGTCGGTCTCGAGCGTGCGCAGCGCCCGGTAGAGCCGGCCCGGGTCGTCGCGGTTGAACCCGAGCGGGCGCAAGCGCTCGAGCAGGTCGTATCCGTGCGCCGGCTGCTCCCGCAGGAGCAGGAGCAGGCAGGGGCGCAGGAAGTTCTTGGGCAGGACCTGGGCGGCTGTGAGGTCAGTGGGAATGACTGCTACCGACGCGTTCGTGGAGACACTCGGCTGCGGCTTCCGGGGAATCATGACACCAGCAGTCGGCGTCACACTCGCCATGCGTCGGTCGCGTGAGATCGGCCATCTCGTCGGCGAACGTGCGCTTGCCGTTCTCCATCCCGCCGGGGCTCAGCACGTACCGCCCGCCGACGTCTTCGAGCAGGCCATCCTCGACGAACCGGTCGAGGTATGCGCCGAGCACGCTGTCGGGCACTGCGAGGAAGCGGCTGAGCTCGACTGCAGTCGGCTCTGACGAGATGCCCTCGCTGTGCATCCAGTACATCGCCTGGAGCACCTCGTCGCGGACGCGGAGGACCTCAAGCTCGTCCATGTGCATTCGCTCCCCAGGCAGCTGCGAGACGGCCGATCGGCGCGATCGCCGGCGAGTCGGGATTGAAGTCCAGCGGCGCCACGCCGGCGCGCTCTGCGAGCGCGAAGGTCTCGTCGAAGGGCACGAACGCCGCGATCTCGAGATCGTGGTTGTCGGCGAAGCTCTGAACGGCCTCGAGCTCGCGCTCGTCGCGGACCTTGTTGGCCACCAGCGCAACGCGCTCGAGACCGAGGTCGTTTGCGAGCGCAGCCATCCGCCGGCCGGTCTCCAGCGACTTGAAGTACGGCTCGACGACCGCGAGCATCACGTCGGCGTAGCTGGCGGTGCCGCGGGAGAGATGCTCAGGCGAGGCTTCGGTGTCGAGGATGCAGACGTCGCGATCCTCGTCGGACGCGGCTTCGATGATGCGGCGCACCGTCGCGTGCATGCTGCACAGACAGCCGGTGTCCGCATGCTGTGGGTGCGCCATCACGAGCAGTTCCACGCCGTCGGGTCCCGTCACCGAGTGCGAGGACTTGATCTCCTCGAGGGACTGCGTGAGCACCGGACCCGCCTCGGTGCGCCGCAAGAGGTTGGACGGCAACACGGGCATGTGGCTCATGCGCTCAGCGGGGATGCCGAGCGTGAGCGCGAGATTCGGGTTCGAGTCGCCGTCGATCGCCAGGACGTTGTAGCCGTCGCGAGCGAGCAACCGCGCCATGGTGCCCGAGATCGAGGTCTTTCCCGAGCCACCCTTACCAGCGATAGCGAGCTTCATGGCTCCAACTGTACCTAACGCGGTGGGTGGCCGCCACACATAGCTTGGGGGTGCCCTGGTCGGCGCTGCCGACGCGAGCAG
>JAHWJE010000014.1 GCA_019348575.1 Actinomycetota bacterium
GTCAACCCCAGCCGCCCGGAAGGCGAGCGCGCCGCTCGTACAATCAGCGAGGTGCTCACGCCCCGCCAAGAGCTGATCCTGCGCAAGGTCGTCCTCGCCTACCAGGCGACCGTCCAGCCCGTGGCGTCGCGCACGCTGGCGGCCGACCCTGAGCTCGGGGCCGGCGCGTCGACGGTGCGCCACGAGCTCGCCCAGCTCGAGGAGCTCGGGCTGCTGGCCCACCCGCACACCTCCGCCGGGCGCGTGCCGACCGATTCGGGCTACCGCTACTTCGTCGACCGGCTGCTGCCGGCGACCCGCAGCGGAGCGGTGCTCGAGCTCGAGCTGACGCGCCGCGAGGTCGACGCCGCGATGCGCGCCACGACCGAGACGCTGTCGCAGATCACCAACCTGCTGGCCGTCGTCTCGGCGCCGCCGATCGACACCGCGACGATCCGCCACATCGAGGTGCTGCTGCTGCAGCCGCAGATCGCGATGATCGTGATCATCACGTCGACCGGCGGCGTCTCCAAGCGCGTGCTGGCCTTCGACGCCCCGCTGGACGGCGGTCTCGTGGCCTGGGCTGCGGAGTTCCTCAACGAGCAGCTCGCCGGCGTCGGCCTCGGCGCTCGCAAGCTGCACTCGCGGCTCGCCGACCCGGCGCTCTCGCAGACCGAGCGCAGCTTCCTCGACCGCCTCATGCCGGCGTTCACGAACCTCGCCGCGACCGCCGAGGACTCGCTCTACGTCGACGGCGCCGCGCGGCTGCTCTCGGAGTACCGCTTCCAGGACTTCAACGAGATCAACGCGCTCATGCAGATGCTGGAAGGACGGGTCGCGCTGCTGGAGATGCTGCGCACGGCGCTCGACGAGCGCGGCGTCGTCGTGCGCATCGGCGCCGAGAACGAGGCGCCCGCGCTGCGCTCGCTGGCGATGGTCGCGGCCGGCTACGGCCTGCCGCTGCGACCGCTCGGCACGGTCTCGCTGATCGGCCCCGTCGCGATGGACTACGGCACGACGATCGACGTCGTGCGCGAGGCCGCCGCCCAGCTGTCCCGCTTCGTCGAAGACGTGTACGACGCGTGAGCAGGCGCGATTGCTACGAGGTGCTCGGCGTCGGCCGCGACGCCGACGAGGGCACGGTCAAGAAGGCCTTTCGCAAGCTCGCCCGCGAGCTGCATCCCGACGTCAACAACCACGACCCGGACGCCGAGGAGAAGTTCAAGGAGGCCGCGGAGGCCTACGAGATCCTCTCCGATCCCGAGCGCCGCCAGGTCTATGACCGCTACGGCCACGACGGCCTGCGGCGCGGCGGCCAGAGCCCGAACTTCGAGGGCTTCGGCTCGATCTCGGACCTCTTCTCGGCGTTCTTCGGCGCTGGCGGCGCTGGCGGCGCTGGTGGCGGTGGCGGCGGCGGCTTCGGCGGCTTCGGCGGCGGGAGGGGGCGGGCGGGGCCGCGTTCCGGCGGCGACGTGCAGGTGGCGGTCGAGATCGACCTCGAACAGGCCGTCACGGGCGCGCCGGTCGACGTCCGCTACGAGGTCGTCGACCGCTGCGAGCGCTGCCACGGCAACGGCGCCGAGCCCGGCACGCCGATCAGGACCTGCGAGCGCTGCAACGGACAGGGGGTGCTGCAGGCGGTCAGTCGCACGCCGTTCGGGCAGATCGCGCGGACGGTCTCCTGCGACGTGTGCGGCGGCGACGGCAAGGTCGCCGAGAAGCGCTGCACGCGCTGCGACGGGCGCGGCCGCGAGGTGCTGACGCACACCGTCAGCGTCGACATCCCCGCCGGCATCTCCGACGGCCAGCGCATCCGTGTGGCGGGGGGCGGCCACGCCGGCGAGGCGGGCGGCCCGTCCGGGGACCTGTACGTGCACGTCTCGATCACGCCCCACGAGCGCTTCATCCGCGACGGCAACGACCTCGTCACGGTGCTCGACGTTCCCGCCCCGCTCGCCGCGCTCGGCGCGAAGCTGGAGGTGCCGACGCTCGAGGGCGACGAGGAGCTGCAGATCCGGCCCGGCACGCAGCCCGGCGAGACCTACGAGCTGCGCGGGCGCGGGATGCCGCTGCTGCGCCGCCCCGGCCGCCGCGGGGACCTGCGCGTCATCGCCAACGTCGTCATCCCGCGCCAGCTCAACGACGAGCAGCGCAAGCTCATGCAGCGGCTGGCCGACACGATGACCGACGCGAACACGAAGTCCGAGGAGTCGATGTTCGCCAAGCTCAAGCGCGTCCTGCAGGGATGATCCGGCTGGCGGTGCGCGTCGCGCGCGCCGACGCCGAGGTCGCCCTCGCCGAGCTGCTCGACCTCGCTCCGACGGGCGTGGAGGAGGTCGATCGCGGCGACACGATCGAGTACGCCGTCTACGGCGCGGAGGGCGAGCTGCCCGCTCTGCCCGACGTGCGCGCGGCCGCCGGCGCGGCGCTCGTCGAGGTCACGACGACGCACGTCGCCGACGACTGGTCGTCGCGCTGGCGCGAGTTCCACCAGCCGGTGACGGTCGGCGGGCGGCTGTACGTGCGCCCGCCGTGGGCCGGCGCGCCGCCGCAGGGCGGGGCCGATCACGGGCTGCAGGACATCGTCATCGACCCCAACCAGGCCTTCGGCACCGGCGCGCACGCCACGACGCGCCTGTGCCTCGAGGCGCTGCTGGAGCTCGCCCCGCCCAGCGCACCGGGCGCGCGCGGCGCGCTCGTCGATCTCGGCTGCGGCTCGGGCGTGCTGGCGATCGCGGCCGCGCGGCTGGGCTGGGCGCCCGTGCTCGGCATCGACCACGAGCACGAGGCCGTCCTCGCGGCGGGCGCGAACGCCGCCGTCAACGGCGTGCAGATCGCCGTACGCCACGGCGACCTGCTGCACGGCGGCCCGGCCCCGTCGGCGCCGACCGTCGTCGCGAACCTCCTGCGGCCACTGCTCGAGCACGTCGCGCGCACCGGCTTCGACGGCGAGCCGCCGCGGGTGCTGATCGCCGGCGGGTTGCTGCGCGCGGAGGCCGACGCCGTCGCCGCCGCGTTCGCGTCCGACCACGGACTGCGGGAGCGCGCGCGCCGTGAGCGCGGCGAGTGGGCCGCGCTGACGCTGGCGCGCAGCGCTTGATCCGATCGCCGCTTCGCCGCCGCCGGCGACGGCTACGCTGACGCGCGAGATGGCCTGGGACGTCCTCATCGCCGGCGGCGGGTTCGGCGGCTTCTACGCCGCCCGCACGCTTTCGCGCATCCTGCAGCCCCACAGCGCGCGCGTCCGGCTGGTGACCGAGGACAACTTCATGCTCTACACGCCGCTGCTGCCCGGTGCGGCGGCCGGGACGCTCGAGCCGCGCCACGTCGTCGTCCCGCTGCGCGAGGAGCTCGACAGCTCGATCCACCTGCGCCTGGCGAAGATCACCGGCGCGTCGCCGGAGCGCAACGTCATCCGCGTGCGCTCGCTGGACGGGGCCGAGGAGGAGCTCGGCTACGACCAGCTGATCGTCGCGGTCGGCTCGGTCAGCCGCACGCTGCCGATCCCCGGCCTCGCCGCGCACGGCATGGCGCTCAAGTCGCTGCCCGAGGCGATCGCGCTGCGCAACCACGTCATCCGCACGCTCGAGATCGCCGAGACGCTCGAGGACGGCGACGAGCGCCGCGAGCACCTCACGTACGTCTTCGTGGGCGCGGGCTACGCCGGACTGGAGGGCCTCGCCGAGCTGCAGGACTTCGCCGCGGACGTCATGGACCTCTACCCGCGCTGCCGCGTGACCGGGATGCGCTGGATCCTCGTCGAGGCGAGCGAGCGCGTGATGCCCGAGATCGGGCCGAGGCTCGCCGACTTCGCCGTTCGCGAGCTGCGCGCGCGCGGCATCGAGATCCGCACGAAGACGACGCTCGACGAGCTGACGGAGCGCAGCGCCCGCCTCAGCGACGGCGAGATCGTGGCCACGCGCACGCTCGTCTGGACGGCCGGGGTCAAGCCGCATCCGGTCGTCGCGCAGTTCGGGCTGCCGCTCGACGAGCGCGGCCGGATCGACACCGACAGCCGCCTGCAGGTCAGGGGCTTCGACAACGTCTGGGCGATCGGCGACTGCGCCGCGGTGCCCGATCCGGCCCGCAAGGGCATGGCCTGCCCGCCGACCGCCCAGCACGCGATCCGCCAGGGCCGCGTCGTGGGCCGCAACGTCGCAACCGCGCTGGGCGGCGGCCGGCTGCGGCGCTTCACGTACAAGACGAAGGGCGTGTTCGTCGACATGGGCCGGCGCAAGGCGGTCGCGACGACCGGGCCGATCACGTGGAGCGGCACGCGCGCGTGGATCCTCGCCCGCACGTACCACCTGGCGATGATGCCCGGCCTGGGCCGGCGCGCGCGGCTGCTCGTGGACTGGAACATCGGTTTGCTGTTCGGTCGCGACACCGCCGAGCTCGGACGACTCGGCGAGCCGCGCACGCTGGGCGCCTCGCTCGGCGACGCGGCGGCCGGGCAGGGCAACGGCGCCGGCGGCTCCGATGGCGCCGTCGCTCGCGGCGAGCGCGCGCAGAGCAGCGAGCGCCCGGCCGGCTGACCGGCGCCGCCGGGGGCCATCCGCGGGCCGCGTATCCTGAACGTCAGATGACGCTGGCCGACACGGTGAAGCAGGACGTCGCCTCCGCGATGCGGGCCGGCGAGAAGGAACGTGTCGGGGCACTGCGCCTCGTCCTGAGCGAGCTGCAGAAGGCCGCCAAGGAGGGCAAGGGCGACGAGCTCGCGGTCCTGCGCCGCGAGCGCAAGCGCCGCCTGGAGTCCGCCGCCGCCTTTCGCGACGCCGGCCGGGCCGAGCTCGCCGCCGGCGAGGAGGCCGAGGCGCGCATCATCGAGGCCTACCTGCCCGCCGAGCTGTCCGACGACGAGCTGCGCGCGATCGTGGCCGCCGCCGTCGCGCAGACGGGAGCCCGGTCGCCCAAGGAGATGGGCCAGGTCATGAAGGCCGCGATGGCGACCGTCGGCGCCCGCGCCGACGGCAAGCGCGTGTCGGCGCTCGTGCGAGAGGCGCTCAGCCACTGATGCGCACCCGCATCGAGCTCTCCAACCAGGCCGCGACCGAGCTTGCCGGCAGCGGCGACGCCGTGCTGCGCGCACTCGAGGGGCACGTCGAGTGCGACCTCTTCCTGCGCGGCAACGTCGTCACGCTCGACGGCGAGCAGGAGGCCGTCGACGCCGCCGCGATCGTCGTGCGCGAGCTCGCCGATCTGATCGAGCAGGGCCACGACATCGCGCCGGGCACGATCGCCGCTGTGACCGGCGCCCTCGACCAGCACCGCTCGCCCGCCGAGATCCTCGAGGACGTCGTCTGGCGCCACCGCTCCAAGCAGGTCGCGCCGAAGACCGTCAACCAGAAGCGCTACGTCGACTCGATCCGCAAGAACACGATCACGTTCGGCATCGGTCCGGCGGGCACCGGCAAGACGTTCCTCGCCGTCGCCCTCGCCGCCGCCGCGCTGAGCCGCCGCGAGGTCAACCGGATCATCCTCACGCGCCCCGCCGTCGAGGCCGGCGAGCGCCTCGGCTTCCTGCCCGGCGACCTGATGGCGAAGATCGATCCGTACCTGCGCCCGCTCTTCGACGCGCTGCACGACATGCTCGACGCCGAGAAGGTCGCGGCGTACCTCGAGCGCGGGCAGATCGAGGTCGCGCCGCTGGCGTTCATGCGGGGTAGAACGCTGAACGACAGCTTCATCATCCTCGACGAGGCGCAGAACACGACGCCCGAGCAGATGAAGATGATCCTCACGCGGCTGGGCTTCAACTCCAAGATGGTCGTCACGGGCGACGTCACGCAGATCGACCTGCCCCGCAACGAGGGCTCCGGCCTCGTCGTCATCAACGACATCCTGAAGGACATCGAAGGGATCGAGTTCGTGCGCTTCGGCGGCGAGGACGTCGTGCGTCACCGGCTCGTGCAGCGGATCGTCGAGGCCTACGCCGTGCACGCCGAGAACCAGACGTCCGAGCTGCGGCCGGCGGACCGTCGCCGCGCTTGAGGGCCGCATGAGCGAGGCCCTGGAGATCGAGGTCCTGGGCCTCGGCGGGCCGGTCCTGCCCATCGAGGAGATCGAGCGGCTGCTCGCGCTCGCGCTCGGCTCGGCCGGCATCGACAGTGGCCACGTCGCCCTCGAGTTCGTCGGTCCGGAGCGGATCGCCGAGCTGAACCTCGCGCACCGCGCGAAGCCCGGCGCGACCGACGTGCTGTCGTTCCCGATCGACGGAGCCGACGAGGTCGCCGGCCCGCGCGAGCTCGGCGACATCGTCATCTGCGCCGAGCACACGGCGGACCTGCGCGAGGCGATCGTCCACGGCGCGCTGCACCTGACGGGCATGGACCACGAGACCGACGACGGGGAGATGCTCGCCCTGCAGCGCGAGATCCTGTCCTGGGTCTCACCGGACGCCGAGCAGTGACCATGCGTCCGAGCCCGAAGCGCATGACCGGACCCCCGGCCGGCCGCACCACGCGCGCCGGCTTCGTCGCGCTCGGCGGGCGCCCGAACGTCGGCAAGTCGACGCTCGTCAACGCGATCGTCGGCCAGAAGGTCGCGATCGTCTCCGACAAGCCGCAGACGACGCGGCGCGCGATCCGCGGCATCGCGATGCGCGGCGACGCCCAGCTCGTGCTCGTCGACCTGCCCGGCGTGCAGCGCCCACGCGACGCGCTGACGCAGCGGATGCAGTCGCGCGTCGAGCGCGAGTTCGTCGACGCCGACGCCGCCCTGCTGGTGCTCAACGGCGAGCAGGGCGTCGGCCCCGGCGACCGCTTCATCGCCGGCGCGCTGCAGCGCGCCGCGATCCCGGTCGCGATCGTCGTCAACAAGGTCGACCGCCTCGACCGCGCGCACACGCTGGCGGCGCTGCAGGCCGCCGCCGAGCTCGGCGTCTCCGACGAGATATTCCCGGTGTCGGCGCGCAGGGGGACCGGCGTCGAGGCGCTCGTCGAGCACCTCGTCGGCCTGCTTCCCGAGAGCCCGCACTTCTTCGACGTCGGCGACCCGTCCGATCAGCCCGAGTCGGTGCTGCTCGCCGAGCTCATCCGCGAGCAGATCCTGCGGCGGACCTTCCAGGAGGTCCCGCACGCCGTCGAGGTCCACGTGGAGGACATCGACGACAGCCGCGAGGACCTCACGCGGGTCACGGCGCTCGCCTGGGTCGAGGCCGAGTCGCAGAAGGGCATCCTGATCGGCGCCCAGGGCCGGATGATCAAGTCGATCGGCACCGCCGCGCGCCGCGAGCTCGAGCGCCAGCTCGGCACCCGGGTGCATCTCGACCTTGCCGTCCGCGTGCGCCGCGGCTGGCGCGGCGACGAGGGGCTGCTCGACCGGCTGGGGATCGAGTAGCGCCGCCGCGGGGTAAGAACGCCGCGCGCCACGACACTAGAGTCCCGGCGATGAGCGAACGTGAGGTGGACATCCTGCTGATCGGCGGCGGCATCGCCTCGGCGGCCGCGGCCGCGGAGCTGCGCGCCGGCGGCTTCGACGGCTCGATCGCGCTCGCGACGCGCGAGCAGGATCCGCCGTACCACCGCCCCCCGATCACGAAGAGCTATCTGCAGGGCCGCGAGCAGCGCTCCTCGACGCTCGTCCACCCCGAGTCGTGGTACGCCGACAACGACGTCGAGCTGCTCACGCGAACGCCGGTCATGGATCTCGACACGAGCGTCCGAACCGCGAAGCTCGGACGCGAGGTCGTCGGCTTCGGCCAGGCGCTCGTCGCAACCGGCGCGATGGTGCGCCGGCTGCGCGTCGAGGGAGCTCAGCGCGTGGGGATCCACTACCTGCGAGCGCTCGGCAACGCCGACTCGCTGCGCGAGGACCTCGAGCAGGCGCAGCGGGTCGCGATCGTCGGCGGGTCCTACATCGCCACGGAGGTCGCCGCTTCGCTGACGCTGCTGGGACGGCGGTGCACGCTCGTGATGCAGGAGGCGCTGCCGACCGAGCGTGGCTGCGGCGCCGTCGCGGGCCGCTTCGTGCGCGACCTGCTGACCTCGCACGGGATCGAGATCGAGGCCGAGGCCGACGTCGTCGAGTTCGCGGGGCAGGGCGAGGACGGGCGCGTCGAGGCCGTCGTCTGCGAGGACGGCCGCCGCGTGGAGTGCGACCTCGTCGTCGCCGGCGTGGGCGCCACGCCCGACGTCATGCTCGCGCGCAAGGCGGGTCTCGAGCTGGGGCAGAGCGGCGGCGTGGCGTGCGACAGCGGGCTGCGCACGTCCGTCGAGGGGGTCTTCGCGGCGGGCGACATGTGCGAGTACGACAGCGTGATCCACGGGCGCCGCGTGCGGATCGAGCACGAGGAGGTCGCCGCCGAGCAGGGTCGCCACGTCGCGCGCGCGATGCTCGGCGCCGGCTGGCCGTACTCCGAGGTTCCGTACTTCTGGTCGGACCTCGCCGACTGGGCGACGATCGAATGCGTCGGGGCGCCTGCGACGTGGGAAGAGGAGATCGTGCGCGGCGATCCCGCGAGCGGCAGCTTCAGCGTCTTCTACCTCGAGGACGGGAAGATCGCGGGGGCGCTCGCGGTCGGCCGCGCCGAGGATCTCGAGGCGGCGCGGTCGCTGATCGCCGAGGGCGCGCCCGCCGCCGCGGTTCACGAACTCGCCTAGTCCCAGGCGATCGCGACGACGGACGGGGAGCTACGCGACGGGGTTGCCGGTGATGCGCGTGGCGGCGGCGCGGACGATCGGCGACAGCTCGCGGGGTGCGGAGCCCAGTCGCGTCGCGGCGGGACCGGCCTGCGCGACGTAGTACGGGCCGAGCGACGCGTACTCCTGCGCGGGCGCGCGCGAGCTGGTCGTCGCGTCGGGGCTCTGCATGACCGTACGCGCGTCCTCGCGGCGGGCGAAGAGGTTCCTCAGCATGATCATCCCTCCTCTCGATGGCCGATGAGCCGTTCGGTTCTGCAGGCTCGTGACTAGGACGGCAGACGCGCGTGTCAACGGGCCGCACCAGGACAGCGGCCCGCGGCGGCGATCGCAGCGGCGCAACCGACATCCCGGCCTCTGCAGTGGCGCGGACGCAGGCCGAGCCGGCGTGGCGGGACAACCCGTTCGCCTGGCCCTGCTTCAGGTTCCCGACGAGTCGGTGCGCCGGCCGATGCAGTGATCGCGGGCCGGGCGCGCCGGTGCACAATAGCGCCATGACCCGTATCGACGAGACACGCCTGCCGGGGATCGGGATCCGTCATGACTTCGTGACCGCGGCAGGCACAAAGATCGGCGTGATCACCTTCCGCGACGGCCGCCGTGAGCTCGTCGTCTTCGCCGAGCGCGACCCCGACGAGTGCCGCGCGAGCGTGCAGCTCGACGAGGAGGACGCGCACACGCTGGCGGACCTGCTCGGTGGGTCGCAGATCATCGAGCACCTCGAACGCGAGCGGGAGCGACCGCCTACGTAAGTGGTGGTCAGCGCCACAGCGACGACCGGTCCGGTCGCGCCGTTCCTCGTCGAGGTCGGCATCCTCGTCGCCGCGCTCGCCGCTGTGGCGCGGCTGGCGAGCGCGCTGCGGCTGCCGGCCGTGCCGCTGTATCTGCTCGTCGGCGTGGCCGCCGGCAGCGGCGGCCTGCTGCCGTTGGGGTTCAGCGCCGACTTCATCGCGGCCGGCGCGCAGATCGGCGTGCTGTTGCTGCTGTTCATGCTGGGGCTCGAGTTCTCGGGCGACGATCTCGCCGCCAGCCTGCGCAGCGGCCGCGCCGCGTCGGCGCTCGATGCCGTCAACGCACTCCCCGGGCTGCTCGTCGGGCTGGCGCTCGGATGGTCGCTGCCGGCGGCGCTCCTGCTCGCGGGCGCGAGCTACGTATCGTCGTCCGGGATCATCGCGAAGCTGCTCGACGAGCTCGATCGCATCGGCAACCGCGAGACCCCGGTCGTGCTGGGCATCCTCGTCGCCGAGGACATCGCGATGGCGGCGATCCTGCCGATCTCCGCGGTCGTCGTCTCCGGCGAGCCTCTCCTGCGATCCGTCCTGACCGCCGCGGGCGCCCTGACCGTGGCCGGCTGCGCGGTGCTCGTGGCCGTGCGCCACGGCCACCGCCTCAGCCGGCTGCTGGTGCACAGCTCCGACGAAGCCGTGCTGCTGTCGGTGCTCGGCCTCGTTCTCCTCGTCGGCGCCGCGGCCGAGGCGGCGAGCATCTCGGCCGCGATCGGGGCGTTCCTCGTCGGCATTGCGCTGTCCGATCCGGTTGCCGAGCGCACGCGGCAGTTGATGCGCCCCTTGCGGGACGTGTTCGCCGCGACGTTCTTCGTGTTCTTCGGGCTGCGCATCGACGCGGGCGCGCTGACCGCCGTGGTCGGCGCGGCCGTCGTGCTGTGGGTGGTGAGCGCCGCGCTGAAGGTCGCGACCGGCTGGTGGGCCGCACGCCGCGCCGGCATCGGCAGGCGCGGGGCCGCCCGCGCCGGAACCGCGCTCGTCGCGCGCGGCGAGTTCTCGATCCTGCTCGCGCAGCTCGGGGTGTCTGCCGGGCTCGAGCCGCAGCTCGCTCCGCTGGCGATGGCCTACGTATTGCTGTGCGCGATCAGCGGCCCGCTGCTGGCGCGCAGCTCGGACGCGATCTTCGACGCGCTGACCGTCCGGCGCCCCCGTGTCAGGAGCCACCGCGGTACGGTTGGCTAGTTGCGACCTGACGGGTCGGTCGCCGCCGCGGCGAGCTTGCTCAGCGCGCGGCGCTCGATCTGGCGCACTCGCTCGCCGCTCAGTCCCAGCCGGTCGCCGACGCTCCGCAGCGAGCGCTCTTCGCCGTCGTCGTCGAGTCCATAGCGCGCGCGCAGCACGTCGCGCTCGCGATCGCTGAGGCCGGCCAGCAGCGCGTGCAGCTCCTCGACCTCGACGGCACCAACGTCAAGATGAGCAGTGACGGCGGCGTGACCAAGCTCGAAGGCACCGTGGCCAAGCTGTCCACGGCCGCCGCCGACGCCCTCATGGCCATCCTCGCCAAGCTCGACCAGTACCGCGGGGAGAGCCGTTTCACGACGTGGGCCTACAAGTTCGCGCTGCTCGAGGCCTCGGTGAAGGTCCGCCGCCGCGCATGGCGCGACCGCGAAGTCCCGCTCGAGCCAGACGCCTGGGCACTGATCGCCGACCAGGCGCTCGCACCCGAAGCCGCAGTTGAGGGAACAGAGCTCATCCACGTGCTGCAGCGCGCGATCGCCGAGCGCCTCACCGCGCACCAACGCAACGTACTCGTCGCCCTCGCGATCAACGGCGTGCCCATCGACGTCCTCGCCGACCGGCTCGGCACCACCCGCGGCGCGCTCTACAAGACCCTGCACGACGCGCGCCGCAAACTCCGCACAGAGCTAGCCGACCACGGATTCGCGATCCAACCGCAAAGAAGCGGAGAATCGACATGACCGAAAACCACTCCCAGCGCGACCCGCAACCGCGCCTCACCGGCATCCTCGCTCGCGTACTCGGCCCCGTAGGCCCCGAAGTCACGTGCGAGCAGTGCTTCCAGCTGCTCGACCAATACGTCGACCGCGAACTCGCGCACGGCGACGCCGACGCCGATCTCCCCGGCATGCGGGCGCACCTCGAAGGCTGCCCCGCCTGTCATGAGGACTACGAGAGCCTCCGCGAGCTGACCGCCGGCACATCCAGCCGCCTTCCCCGCTGACGCACCGCCACAAGTCC
>JAHWJE010000150.1 GCA_019348575.1 Actinomycetota bacterium
TGGCGGAATTCCAGCCCCGACGGTGTCCGCTATCCGACAGCGCCCTCGCCGCCCGCCTGCCCAGCGCAACGACTGACAGACGCGCTGTCCGTCTTCTGACCGCGCGGTGATCGCGCGGCGGGCTGCGGGTTACCCCGGCGTGGTGAGCCTCGCGCTTCCGTATCGCGTCGTCCTCTTCGCGGGCCTGCTGCTCGCGGTGTGGACCCTGTTCTGGCAGCTGAGCGTCCTGCTGCTCGCGGTGCTTTTGACGGTCATCGTCGCGCTGCCGCTGACCGCGGTCACCGACTGGCTGCAGCGCCACCACGTCCCGCGCCCGGTCGGCGCGATCGGCACCGTCCTGCTCGCGCTCGCGGCGGTCGCGGCGTTCGGGTACCTGATCGCGCCGACGCTCGCGACGCAGGCCGAGCGGGCGATCGCCGAGATCCCGACCGTCGTGCAGCGCGTCCGCGAGCAGCTCGGGCTCGCCGCGAACGCGGAGACGGCCCGCGCCGGCTTTGAGATCCAGGCCTTCGTCCAGAGCTACCTCGACGACCCGACGCGGCTCGCCGGACGCGTGCGCAACGTGCTGACGACGGCGCTGGCCTTCTTCGGGGGCATCCTGCTCGTCCTCCTGACTGCGATCTACGCCGCGATCAACCCGCGGCCGCTCGTCGACGGGATGATTCGGCTCGTCCCGCCCGAGGGCAGGCGACACGCCGAGCAGATCCTCTGCCGCCTGCGCGAGAGCTGGCTGGGCTGGCTGAAGGGGGCCGCCGTCGACATGCTCCTGACCGGCGCGCTGACCTACGCCGCGCTGAGCGTGCTCGGCCTCGAGCACGCGCTGGTCTTCGCGCTGCTGACCGCGCTGCTGGAGGTCGTGCCGTACTTCGGGCCGATCCTCGCCGCGATCCCGCCCGTCCTCTACGCGCTCACGCAGTCCGTCGAGCTTGCGCTCCTGACGCTCGCGGTCTACACGCTGATCCAGCAGATCGAGGGCAACGTGATCGTCCCGCTCGTGATGTCCAAGGCCGTGCAGCTGCACCCCGCGCTGCTCGCGATCGGCGTCGTCGTCATCGGCCAGCTGTTCGGGCTGATGGGCGTCCTTCTGGCGGTGCCGATCCTCACCGCGCTCGTCGTGCTCGTGCAGGAGCTCTGGATCCTGCCGCGCGAGGACTCCGCACGCGGTCAGCAGCGCCGGCGGGACGACAGCGCGCCGCCCGACGACGCCACGCGCGGAGGCCTGTCGAGCGCGCTCACGCGATGAGGCGCCGCCTCTGCGGCACCGGATCTCGACGCCGGGCGGCTGTGGCCACCCCTCGTCCAGCCGGCGCGCCTGGTCGGCGCCGTGCTGGTGCGGGCGGCCGGCAACCGGCGCCGGGCAGCGATAGGCGATGCCGTCTTGCGCCGGATCGCCAACGACACCTGCAGCGCGCTGCTCAGCCTGCTCACCGCCCGGCGCCTTCCCCGACACGCAGTGGGATGCGTCTGCTGACCGCGCGGGCGCTGCTCAGGACTTCAGGAACGGCTTGACGATCGCGAGGACCTCCTGCTGGGTCAGCGGCTCGTCGAACGCCTCCGTCACCTGAACGGGGTTGACCGTCGAGACCTGTGGGACGTCGACGCCGTACTTCTTGGTCTCGCCCATCCCCTGATACACCGGCTGGATGGCGGCGGGTGCTCCGGGCTGCGTTCTCGGGATCCAGCCCGAGAGCTCGCGCAGCCGCCGCACGCGCGCGGCGTGGCGCGCTTCGACCGAGTGGATCGTGAGCGCCGCGGTGAGCACGTCGGGCGCCTCGGCGAGGTTCGGCGCCTGGCCGCGGTAGGCGCGCTGGCCGGTGTCCTCGAAGGCCTGCGAGAGCAGCAGGAACTGCTCGTACTTCTCGAACGGCGCGAACTTCCCGCCCGCCGTGAAGTCCAGCTGCGGCGCCTCGCCTGCCTGGTCGCCGAGCTGCTCCCCGAGGAACTCGACGTGCTCGGACTCGTGCTTCTGGATCGTCTCGAAGATCTCGCGCGTCTCGTCGGGGATCAGCCCGTCGGCCTCCAGCGCCTGCTCGTAGAACGAGTTCTCCAGGTGCTCGAGCGTGAGCGCGAACTTCAGGACCTCGACGACCTGCTTCGGCATCGCCCCGCCGTCCTGGGCGAAGGCCGCACGGGCGCTCGCCGCGAAGGCGACGGGAACCGAGACCGCGGCGGCCGCCAGACCGAAGCGACGCAGCGCGCCGCGCCGCGTCGCGATCTGCTCGGCGACGTCGGCGTCTACGGTGGAGAGGATCGGAGTGTCGTTGCTCATTGCGAGGCTCCTAGGCGTTGATGACGCGGACGCTTGTCTTCAGGAACGGCGCCGCCGCTTCGAGCACCGCGGCCGGCTCCAAGGCGTCGTCGAACGCCTCAGGGGCGAACGACATCCCGGCCAGGTCGTTGATCACGGAGGCGTGTCGCGCCTCGACCGCGACGATGTCGCCGGCGGCCATCAGCGGCACCGCGGCGTCCTTGCCCATCCGCGCGAGGTACTTCGCCGCGCCGTTGTAGGCGCCGACGCCGAGGTTCTCGAAGGTCGAGGCGACCTCGAGCACGTTCTCCTGATCGTCGAAGTCGATCTTCGAGAAGTTCACCTCCAGCGCTCCCACGGCGTCATCGCCCAGCACCTGCTTGAAGAACTCGCGATGCGCGATCTCGTGGCCCTTCAGCGCATCGATCACGCGGCCGTACTCGCTCTCCGTCGGCTTTGCCACCGTTTCGCGAGCCTGCGTGTAGAACGCTGCCTCGAGCTGCTCGAGCGCGTAGGCGTAGTTCAGAACGCCCGCGACCTGCGAGAAGTCGAGCGTCACATCGGCCTGCTCCTGCGTGGTGGCGGTCTCGCCGGCGGCGCCGTCGCCGTCGTCGTCGTCGCCGCATCCCGCGATCACGACTCCGGCAGCCGTCGCACCGCAGACCTGTAAGAACACGCGCCGCCGCAACGGCCGCGTCAGCGTGGGATCAGTCATCGCGATTCCTTCCTCCGGTTGGTGAGCACTGCTGCCCTCACCACTACCGCCCCGAGTGCCGGCTCGCGCCTCGCACTGTCCGCGCGCTGACCGGCGAGGAGCAAACGTGGCGCGGCGGCGCCCTGCGGAGCCGCGAGGCAAGCGTGCGTGCGAAGCCCTCAGTGCTCGCTGCCGTCGAGTCGCCCGTCGTCGGTCTCGGCCCGCGATCGCCGCCAGTAGCCATACGAAGGCTGGGGACGACGAGCAGGAGGATGACGATCCCGACCGCCTGAACATCGCCTCGACGAAGAACGAGAACCCCTCCAGCGCGAAGCCCAGCCCGAACACGTCGCCGAAGGCGCCCATGAAGCCCGGCCACAACATCAGCTCCAGGCGGCCCGTCGACCGCGACTGCCGTGCTTCAGCAGCCGGGCGCCGGGGCGCTTTCACGCGGTGCCCGCTCGACACGGGTCGCGCCGCAGCGAGGTGATGAGCTTCTCAGAACCGAGCGGCGTGGGGCCCGCGTCGTCGGGGGCAGCCCACGAATCGACCCGCGAGCAGCGGCGCCACGGCTCGATGAACCGCGGCGCCGACGTGGGGGTTCAGCGCGACCGGGCGCGCAGCCCGAGCTCTGGGGCAGTTGGATCGCGGTGAGAGTCGGCCGTCTTCTGCGTCGGCTCCTACTTCGTCACGGGCGGTTGCCGGCGGGCGAGATGAGCGCCGCGAGCAGACCGACGGCGGCGATCGCGGCGTGGAGGAGGTTGTCGGCGGTGTTGACGGGGATGATTCCCAGGACGTCGTTGCCGTCGAGGAAGCCGATCACCGTGACGCCGACGTACACCAACGCGAACGTGAGCGCGACTATCTTGGCCAGCGCGCGTGACGCAGCCGCGAGGAGCAAGACGAGGCCGCTCGCGAGGTGCACGATGTTGTGCCAGCCGTTGACCTCGAGGCCGAGGAACAGGTCGCCGTTGATGAGCTCGCCGTCGTTGAGGTCCAGACCCAGCGCCGCCTCGCCAAAGCTCGAGTTGACGAGGAAGCCGAGCGCGCCGGCGGCGAGCAGCGCGAGCCCGACGAGCAGGCAATACCACTGCGCTGGCGTCCGCGACTTGTCGAGACGGGCGCTGCGCGCGCCCGAGATCGAATTTGTGGCCATGGGAGCTCCTCCTGTGTCGTGGGACGGACGCGAGAGATGTTTCCGCTTCTCGCGGGCCTAACCAGCGGCGGTCCGCCCGCTTACGACCAGCGGGCGGCCGCTGTCCGCGACAAGACAGGCCCGGCGGCGCGCACGGGTCGTCGGCGTCATGCGGGCGACAGCCGCGCGATGGGCGTGTGGCTGTCAGGAGATACGGGTCGTGTACTGCGAGCAGCCGAGAGGAGCGTCACGTTGACGACCGTTGAGGAAGTACGCGATTGGCAGGGCCGGGAGCTCTACGGCGAGGGCCAGGAGAAGATCGGCGAGATCACAGACATCTATCTCGATGATGCGACGGGCGAGCCCGAGTGGCTGGCGGTGAAGACGGGGCTGTTCGGGATGAAGAGCTCGTTTGTGCCGCTCGCCGGCGCGGCGCGGATGGAGGATCACGTGATGGTGCCCTACAGCAAGGACACGGTGAAGGATGCGCCCAACGTCGACGCCGACGGCGAGCTCGATCCCGAGCAGGAGCGTCGGCTGTATGAGCACTACGAGATGCAGTGGGGGACGTTTGACGAGGAGGCCCCGGTCGGGCACGACACGTCGGGTCCGAACACCGATTCGGCGATGACGCGCTCTGAGGAGGAGATCGCCGTCGGCACGCGTCAGCGCGAGGCGGGGCGGGCGCGGCTGCGCAAGTACGTCGTGACCGAGGAGGTCCAGCAGCGCGTTCCGGTCGCGCGCGAGGAGGTCCGCGTCGAGCGTGAGCCGATCACCGACGCCAACGTCGACGAGGCGCTCGAGGGCCCGGCCCTGGACGAGGAGGAGCACGAGGTGACGCTCCACGAAGAGGAGCCGGTCGTCGAGAAGCGCGTCGTTCCCAAGGAGCGCGTCCGGCTCGAGAAGGAACGCGAGGTCGACGAAGAGACCGTCGAAGGCGAGCTGCGCAAGGAGCAGATCGAAGCCGAAGGCGACATCAGCCGCCGGTAGCCTCGGTCGCCGGCATCACGCTCTCTCACCGGGTGAGAGGCAGCGGTTGCACAAGCAGCAGCCGTAGCTGCGAGGCAACCGACACGCTTGCCAGCGAAGCGCCACCTGCGCCTGCGCTCGGCCGACGACGTCGTCGGCTCCGCGGCGAGCACGATCTGCTCGCCGCGGACCGCTTAACCTCGAGGTGTGGGGACTGC
>JAHWJE010000151.1 GCA_019348575.1 Actinomycetota bacterium
ACGATGCCGCCGTCATCGACATCGACGGAAAAGGCGTTTGTCTCGCCGTCGACGTGCTGGTGGACGAGGTGCACTTTCGGCGCGACGTCTCGTCGATGGCGGATGTCGGGTGGAAGGCGGTCGCAGTCAACTGCAGCGACATGGCAGCCATGGGAGCGAAGCCGGATGTGGCCGTGGTCGGGCTGTGCCGTCCCGCGGCGGTGCCGGCCGACGACATAGAGGAGTTGTACTCCGGCATGGCGGCGGCCTGCCAGGAGTGGGGGCTGCGCCTGGTGGGCGGAGACACGGTCGCCGCCCAGGCGCTCGCGGTGTCCGTGACGGTTCTGGGCGAGATCGATCCGGCCAAGGCCGTGCGTCGTTCGGGAGCCCCGCCGGAATGCCGCTCCGGAACTCCTGCTGGTGCAGGATCTCGAGCATCCCGTCGGAGGCCTCCTTGGAGATCGCCTTCTCCTCCTCGATGAGCCGCAGCACGTCGACGAGCCCGCGGGCCTGCATCAGCTCCTTGACGCTGGAGCGGTCGGTGCCGGGCACGAGCTGGATGCTGTCGACCGGCATCCCGGCGCCGGTCGCCGCCTCGGCGGCACGGATCACCTCCGCGATGAGCAGCGCGCCGTCGTCGTCCCAATCGTCCTCTTCCTCGTCCCAGTCGTCACCGCCTTCGGCTTCCTCTTCCCACTCCTCGTCCTCTTCCGTGTCGTCGAAGCGAGCGTCGAAGCGCTCGGCGAGCTCCGTCTTGCCGGCGACGATCAGCAGGTCGTCGGCGCCGAGCACCGTCTCGGGAGTGGCGTAGGAGAAGTCCTCGCCGCGGCGCTTGACGCAGACGACGGTCACGCCGTGGGCCTTGCGGATGCCCGCGTCGCCGAGCGTCTTACCGACGTACTCGCGGGGCGGCTTGGTCTCCACGAGCGCGAAGCCGTCCTCGAACTCGATGTAGTTCAGCGCGCGGCCCGCGACCAGATGCGCGACCCGTTCGCCCATCTCGTGCTCGGGGAACACGACGTTGGTGGCGCCGACGCGCTCGAGGATGCGCCCGTGCGCGAAGCTGTCGGCCTTCGCCCAGATCGTCTTGATGCCGAGGTCGACCAGCACGGAGGTCGTCAGGATGCTGGCTTCGAGGTCGGTGCCGATCGCGACGACGGCGCAGTCGAAGTCCTCTGCGCCGATCTGGCGCAGCGCTTCCTCGTTCGTCGTGTCGGCCTCGACGACGTGCGTCAGCTGCCCGGCGTAGCTCTGGACGATCTTCTGATCGGCGTCGACGGCGAGCACCTCGTGCCCCAGCTCGACGAGCGTCTCGGCCATCGCGGCGCCGAAGCGCCCCAACCCGATGACGAGGATGCCGCTGCTCTGATCTCGCTCAGCCAATGATCGGCCGCTCCTCCGGCAGGCGGTACAGGATAGGCCGCGATCGCAGCGCCAGCGCCGAAGCCAGCGTGATCGTTCCCACGCGGCCGAGGTACATCAGCACGATCAGCACCGTCTGGGCCTGCGGGGGAAGATCGGCGGTGATGCCGGTCGACAGGCCGACGGTGCCGAACGCCGAGACCGCCTCGAACAGCACGCGGTCGAGGTTCTCGTCGCTCATCGCCAGCAGCGCGAGCGTGCTGGCGACGACGACGAACACGCCCAGCAGCGCGATCGTGAGCGCCTGGCGCTGCGCGCCCGACGGGATCCGGCGATTGCCGACGTGCACCGTCGGATCGCCGCGCACCTCGGCGAGCACCATGTAGCCCAGCACGGCGAACGTCGTGACCTTGATGCCGCCGGCGGTGCTCGCCGGCGCGCCGCCGATGAACATCAGAACGTCCGTCACCAGCCACGTCGTCTCGTTCATCTCGGCGTAGTCGAGCGAGTTGAAGCCCGCGGTGCGCGGCTGCACGGCCGCAAAGAACCCCGCCAGCAGCTTTCCGGGCGGGGAGAGCCGGCCGAGCGTCTCCGGGTTGCTCCACTCGAAGGCCGTCACCGCGGCGATGCCGCCCACCAGCAGGATCAGCGTCGTCCAGACGACGATCCGCGTATGCAGCGACCACGCCGACGGCGACCGCAGCTCGCGGCGCAGCTCGAACAGCACCGGGAAGCCGAGCCCGCCGGCGATGACCGCGACGGCCACGGTGATGCTCATCACGGGATCGGCGACGAAGCGCACGAAGTTCTCGCCGTAGAGCACGAAGCCGGCGTTGTTGAAGGCCGACACGGCGTGGAAGACGCCGTGGTAGACGGCCTGCCCCAGCGGCTCGTCGTAGCGGGTCGCCAGCCGCAGCGTGAGGATGACCGCCGCGACCGCCTCGAAGGCGAGGCTGAACGCGGCCACCCCGAGCAGCACGCGGCGCACGTCGCCGAGGCCGAGCGACCTCGTCTCGGCCTGCGCCGTCAGACGCGTGCCCAGTCCAAGGCGGTGCGCCACGACCAGCCCGACCAGCGACGCGAGCGTCATGATCCCGAACCCCCCGACCTGGATCAGCCCGAGGATCACCGCTTCCCCGAAGCCCGACCAGTACGTGGGCGTCTCCACGACCGTCAGACCCGTGACGCAGAGCGCCGACGTCGACGTGAACAGCGCTTGCAGCAGCGACGCGTGCCCGTCGCCCGCCCGCGACACGGGCAGCGCGAGCAGGACGGCGCCCACGGCGATGCCAACCGCAAACGCCACGGCCACGATCTGTGCCGGATGGCGCAGGCGAAAGCCGGGCGACGGCCCGCCGCCTACCGCTCCTGCCATCCCCCGGTGGCTCCCTTGTACAGCCCTTCGCCGCGCACCACCATCCGGACGCTGCGCCACAGGATCTTCAGGTCCAGCCGCCACGAGCGGTGCTCGATGTACCAGAGGTCGAGCTCGATCCGCTCGGTCCACGGCAGCGACGTGCGCCCGTTGACCTGCGCCCAGCCCGTGATTCCCGGGCGCACCGCCAGCCGCCCCAGCTCGCGCTCGGTGTACTGCGCGACCTGCGACGGCAGCGTCGGCCGCGGCCCCACGATCGCCATCTCGCCGCGCAGCACGTTCACGAGGTTCGGCAGCTCGTCGAGCGAGAGGCGGCGAAGGATGCGACCGACGCGGGTGATGCGCGCATCGCCGGTGTTGACCGCCAACCCGGGCCCGATGTGCTCGGCGCCTTGCACCATCGTGCGCAGCTTGAGGACGTCGAACTCGCGGCCGTCCATGCCGACGCGGCGCTGGCGGTAGATCACGGCGCCGCGCGACTCCAGCCGGATCGCGAGCGCCGCGAGCGCGAGCAGCGGCGCGCAGAGCGCCAGGGCGATCCCTGCGACGGTGACGTCGAACGCCCGGCGCGACATCAGCGCGTGCCCTCCGCGGGCTCCCAGCCCGCAGGTGTGCCGTGGCGCAGCCAGTCCCACAGCCCGGCTGCGACCGATGCCGTCGTCAGCACGTAGTAGCGCGCCACGAGCAGCGGGCGCAGCGGCACGACGCGCGCCAGCAGCGCGGCCACGACGAGCGCGAGCTGCAGCGCCAGCGCGACGGCGTAGAACGTGCTCGTGGCGGCCAGCACGAAGCTCGCCACGAGCGCCCCCACGTGCAGGAACGGCGCCGCATAGCGCAGCACCCGGTGCGACGCGATCATCAGCGCGTACAGCGGCGAGTACCCGCGCGGCGACAGCAGCCCTCCGCGCAGCACGATCGGCCAGGTGTGGCTCATCATCCGCCGCTTCCTCGCGAACTCGCCCTCGAGCGACGGCACCATCTTCTCCGTCGCGCGCGCCTGCGGCACGTAGACCGCGCGCCAGCCGCGCTTGACCATGTTGAACGGAAGCGAGAGGTCGTGGCCCATGATCGGATCGACCTCGATGTAGGACGCTCGCCGCGTCGCGTAGATCGCGCCGTTGCCGGCCGTGATCGACCCGAGCCTCGACTCGAGCGCGCGCAGCGCCATCTCGTAGCGCCAGTACAGCCCCTCCTGGTTGGTTCCTCCGCCGTTGACGAAGCGCACCTGACCGCACGCGTAGCCGACGCGCGGGTCCGCGAACGCGCCCACCAGCGATCGCAGCGCGGCGCGCTCCCAGATGCTGTTGGCGTCCGAGAAGGCGACGATCTCGCCGCCGGACTGCGCGACGGCGGCGTCCTGCGCGCGGATCTTGCCGCCGCGCGGCAGATCCAGCACCGCGTCGGCGCCCGCGCGGCGCGCCTCCTGCACCGTGGCGTCCGTGGAGCCGTCGCTGGCGACGACGATCTCCAGCCGCTCGCGCGGGTAGTCGAGCGCCAGCGCGTTGGCGACCTTGCGCGCGATGACCGCCTCCTCGTCGTAGGCCGCGACGATCAGGCTCACCGTCGGCAGCTCGTCGGGCGCGCGCTGCACCGCCTGCGCCCGCCGCACGCGCGCGAGCGCCGCCAGCACGAGCGGGTAGCCGATCTGCGCGTAGACGAGCAGGGCGACACAGAGCCAGAAGACGATCTCCCAGACGAGCACGGCTGCATTCTGTCCGAGCGCGGCTCGGCGCAGCGAGCCCGCCGCGGCGAGCTGCGTCAGGTCCGGCTCTCGGTCAGAGCCGGAGCCTGATCTGCCGCTTCAGCGTCCGCGCGTTGCCCGCGCTGTCGGCGACACGGACGCTCAGCTGCACGCTGATCGGCCTGCCCGCTCTGAGCGCTCGCCTGATCCTGGCGCGCGCGCTCCCCCCGAGCTTGACCTTGACGGTCGCCTTCGCGCCCTTGGCGATCGCTGTCGTGACGGCCTTCAGCCGGTAGGTCCGTGCCTTCATCCGCCCGAGCTTCGGCACGCCGGTCCTGCCCGTCGTGGTGGCGCGACAGGGCTCCGCTGGGCACGACAGAGTGAAGGCGACGGCGCCGCGCAGCTTCTGCGAGACGCTGCCGGAGAGGATGGCGCTCGGGGCAGCCGTGTCGCCCGCCGGCGCTCGCGGCGCAGTGAGGCTGGCTGGGGGGTCGCCATCGCCTACACCCTAGTTCCCTGACGGCCTGTCGAGCAACCGACTGTTTGACACTTGTTCTCAGAGCGCGCTACCGTGCCCCGCCTTGGCCGAACGA
This sequence comes from Actinomycetota bacterium, assembly GCA_019348575.1. Next base: position 4,991 of record JAHWJE010000151.1, read on the forward strand.
GGAGCACAACCACAGGTCCCGGCGATCCAGCGCCGCGCCCTCCGGGCACTGCGCGGGCTGTTCACCCCGCTCATGCCCGACGACTACCTCGACGCGGTGTCAGTCCAGGAGCGGGCGGCGCGATGGCGCACCGCGTTCGGCCGGACGGACTCGGCTGCGGCGTATCTCGTCGCCGAGGACGACGGCGGCGCGATCGTCTGGTTCATCGGCGTCGGGCCGGCCAGTGCACCCTCGGGCGCGGACGACGGCGAGGTCTACGTCCT
>JAHWJE010000152.1 GCA_019348575.1 Actinomycetota bacterium
CAGCGGCTGCTCGACGTCGGGTCCGAAAGCGAGGCGCTCGCCCGTGACCTGGCGAAGAGCCGCCTGTTCGCCCACCGCACGAGAGGGCTCGGGCAGTTGAGTCCCGACGATGCGGCGCAGCGCGGCGTCAGCGGTCCCGTCGCGCGGGGATCGGGGCTGCGCAGCGACGTGCGAGCCGACGATCGCGGCTACCGCAGCCTCGGCTTCGCCCCGCTCGTGCGCGAAGACGGAGATGCGCGCGCCCGCGCGCTCGCTCGAACCGACGAGGCGGCGCAGTCCGCCGGGCTGGCGGCAGCGGCGCTCGAACGCGCGCATGACGCGGCGCAGCTCGACACCCCCAGCTTCGCCGCTGCCGGAGCGAGCCTGGTCGAGAGCGCGCGTGGACCGGTGCGCGTCGTGCGCGACGGCGCCGGGCAACTGCACCGAACCGCGCCCGGTGCGCGCGCCGCGCGGCAGGCGGCCGGCGAGCTCGCCGTCGGCCACGAGTGGGCAGCCGCGCTCGTGACCGTCGCGTCCTTCGACATCTCCCCCTGGCGGGTGGGTGCGTGAGCGAGCTCTCGCCGCTCGCGATCCTCGTCGTGGCGCTCGGCGGGGCGTTCGTCGTCGCGCTGGTCGAGCAGCTTGTCGCGGGCTACGTGCCGGCGCCCGCAGCCGTGCTGCGCCGCTCGGCCGGGGTGTTCGGCGAACCGCTTCAGCGCCCGGCGACCTACGACAGCTGGCTCTTTCACGCCGCGCCCGTCCTGCTCGTGTTCGGCGCGGTCTCGGCGCTCGCGATGGTCCCGTGGACGCCCGCGTTTCGCGGCATCGACCTGCAGTCGGGCGCGATCTTCTTCGCGGCCGCGCTCGCGTACGTGACGCCCGCCGTCTTCATGGCGGGATGGGGAGCCGGCAGCCCGCCGGCGGTGCTGGGCGCGTTTCGCTTCCTCGCGCTGATGCTCGCCTACGCGATGCCGCTGGCGATGGTCATCACCGCCGTCGCTGCGCCGGCCGGTTCGCTGCGGCCCGTCGACATCGTCGACGTCCAGGCCACGGTGCCGATGGCGGTCGCCCAGCCGCTGGCGGCCGCGCTCTGGCTGCCGGCGGTGATGGCCGTCTGCTTTCTGGCGCCGTTCGACCTGCCACAGGCGCCGGGCGAGCTCGGCGGCGGCGCGTTCTCGGGGTACCGCGGACTGGAAGCGGGGCTCGTCACGCTCGCGCAGCGGATCCTCGTCGTCGCGGTGTCGGGGATGACCGCGGCGCTGTTCCTCGGCGGCTGGCACGGGCCGCTGCTGCCCGACGCGGTCTGGATGGCCGTCAAGACGGTGGCCGTCGCCGCGCTGCTGCTCTGGGCGGGGCGGCGCGTTCCGCGCGTCGAGATCGACCGCCTCCTGTCGTTCGCATGGAAGGTCGCGATTCCGCTGGCGATCGCCGCGATCGTCTACGCCGGCCCGCTGACGCTGTGGTTCTACCGGTGAGCGAGCTCGCGACAGCGCTCGTCTTCTGGCCGGCCGCCGCGCTGATGCTCGTCTGGGGCGTGTACGTCTTTCGCACCTCGTCGATGGCCCGCGCCGGGCTGCTGCTGCTCGGTGCGCTGGGCATCGAAGGCCTGCTGTTCCTCGCCCTGGCGAGCGAGTTTCTGGGTGTGCTGATGATCCTGATGATGAGCGGCGAGATGGTCATCATGGTCTTCTTCATGGTCATGTTCATGCCCGACCCCGGCGGGCTGATGGGCATGGACATGACGCACGACAAACGCCGCTCGGCGGGGATCGCCGTCGCGCTGGCGCTGGCGCTCGCGATCGTCGCCGTGCTGACCGACTGGCCGGCCCGCATGAGCGGCGCCGACGCCCCGGACGTGCGCGCGATCGGCTTCGAGGTGATGGGCCGCTCGATGTTCTCGTTTCTGTTCGCCGCCATGACGATCCTGTTCGCGATGGTCGGCGGCATCCTCGTCGCCAAGCACGGCGGGCGACTCGGGCTTGCAGCGCCCGGCGACGAGCCGCGCGACGCACGGGGAGCGACCGAGTGAGCATCGTCCTGCCCGCCGTCGGGACGCAGGCGCAGGCGCAGCGATGATCTCGCTGCCGGTGGTGCTCGCGGTCGCGGCGCTGATGTTCGGCATCGGCCTGTACGGCGTGCTGGGCCAGACGAACGCGGTGATGGTGATCATGGGCGTCGAGCTGATGCTCGGCGCGGCGATGCTCAACGTCGTCGGCTTCCTGCGCTACGCCTGGCCGGACGCGACCAGCGGCGCGTTCTTCGTGCTGATCGTGATGACGCTGATGGCGGTCGAGGCCGCCGTCGGATTCGCGCTCGTCATCGCCACGTTTCGCAACCGCCGAACCGCCGAGGTCGACGACCTGACCGACCTCAAGGGCTGATGGCGGCGCTGCTGTGGCTGACCGTCGCCGTTCCCGCTGTCGCGGCGGTCCTCGTGCGCTTCTCGCCGCGCGACCGCGCCCTGAGCGTCGCCGGAGCGGCGGCGGCGGCCGTTGCGGCGTGGGCGCTGCTCGTCGCCGCCGCCGGCGGCGAGACCGCGGGCAGCGGCTTTGCGTGGCTGGCGGCGGGCGACCTCGACGTCGGTCTGCGGCTCGACGAGCTCGCAGCGGCGATGAGCGCCACCGTCGCGACCGTCGGGCTGGTGGTGATCGTCTACGCGACCGGCTACTTCGCGCAAGAGCCCCGCCGGCGCTCCGCGCTCGCCGGCCTGCTGGCGTTCCTCGCCGCCATGCAGGGCCTCGTCCTCGCCGACGGCTATCTGGCGCTGCTCATCTTCTGGGAGCTCGTCGGCGCAGCATCGGCGCGGCTGATCGCCTTCAACCGCGACGACCCACTCGCCGTCCCCGGGTCGGTGCGGGCCTTCCTGACGACGCGCAGCGCCGACCTCGGGTTCTACGTCGCGGTGCTGGCCGCCGCCACGGGCGGCGCGCTCGCCCCCGGCCCGCTCCTCGCCGTCGCGCTGCTGCTCTTCGCCGGCGCGGCCGGCAAGTCGGCCCAGGTCCCCCTGCAGGGCTGGCTGCCGGACGCCATGGTCGGGCCGACGCCGGTCTCGGCGCTGCTGCACTCGGCGACGATGGTGGCCGCCGGCGTGTACCTGCTGATGCGCAGCCACGCGCTGCTCGCGGGCTGGCCACTGGAGGTCGTCGGCTGGGTGGGCGCGATCACCGCCGTCGCCGCGGCCGCGATCGCGCTGGCCCAGGACGACCTCAAGCGCGTGCTCGCGGGCTCGACCTCCAGCCAGCTGGGGCTGATGTTCGTGGGCCTCGCCGCCGGCGGGCCCGTCGTCGCGCTGTTTCACCTGATCGCGCACGCGGCCGGCAAGGCCGGCATGTTCCTCGCCGCCGGCATCTTCCAGCACGAGCGCGGCTCGACGAAGCTCTCGGCGCTGCGGGGCGCCGGCCGCGAGGACCGGCCGGCGTTCGCCTGCTTCGCGGTCGGCGCGCTCAGCATCGCGGCGGTCCCGCCGCTGGCGGGCTTCTGGAGCAAGGAGCACGTCGCCGCCGCCGCCGAGCACCAGATCGCATGGTTTGTGCTCGTCCTCGCCGCCGCCGCCGGCGCCGCCGCCTACCTGCTGCGGCCGGCGCTCGTGCTCTGGCGCGGCGAGAGCGCGGCTGCGCCGGCGCACCTGTCCGGAAGGACCGCGATGCTCGCCGGCGCCGGCGCCCTTGCCGGCGGCTCGGTCGGCCTCGGCCTCGTGGGCACGCAGCTGCGCGAGCTCGTCGGCGGGCAACTGCCCACCTCGATGCTGAGCCTGACGCTGTCCGTCGTCGCCGTCGCAGCAGGCGCTGGGGCGGTGCTGCTGTCGGTGCGGCTGCCGCGCAGGCTCGTCCGCGCCGCCGCGCGGCAGCTCTACGCCGACGACCTGCTCGACGCGATCGCCCGGCGCCCCGTCGTCGCCCTGGCCGGCGCCGGCGACGCCGCCGACCGGCGCGCGATCGACGCCGTCGTCGACGCCACGCCGCGCGCGGTCGTGCACGCGGCGAACGCCACCGACCGGCTCGACGCGGGCGGCGTCGACGAGGCGGTCGACGGGGTCGCGCGGCTGGTCGGCGCCGGGGGCCGGCAGTCGCGGCGGCTGCAGACCGGCCGCCTGCACGAGTATCTCCGCGACAGCGCCGTCGGCGCCGTCGCCGTCGCCGCCGTCATCGCCTTGGCCGCTCTCCTCTGACGGAAGGACCCGATGCCGCTTCTCACGCTCGCCGTCGCCATCCCGCTGATCGCCGCCGTCGCCGTGGCGTTCGTCCCCGCGCGCGCGACCTCCGTGCCGCGGATCGTCGCGCTCGGCGCCGCCGGGCTGCGCCGCCATCGCATCGGGCTGGGCGACGCGTCGATCTACCCGCTGCTTCTTGCCCAGGCCGGCGTGCCGGACACCGAGCGGACCACGCTGCTCGACCACCTCTGCAATCGTGACCTGCCGGCGCTCCAGGCCGACGTCGATCGGCTCGGGCTCTCCGACGCCACGCGCGACATGCTGCTCGCCCCGACGACGCTTCGCGGCGGCCCCGAGGTGCTCGAGCGGGCGACCGGGATGCGCAGCACCACGGTGGCCGCGCTGTTGACCCGTCTCGACACGGCCGAAGGCCCGGTCCTCGGGCCGCGAAGCGTTGTGGTGGTCGATGACGCGTCCACGCTCGGCAACCGCGACTTCGCGCGTTTGTCTGGTCATGTGGAGCGGGCCGCGGCCACGCTGCGCCTCGTCGGCGATCCTGCCCAACACTCGGCCGTGGCGGCGGGAGGAGCGTGGCGCCACCTCATTGACCGTCACCCTGGTGATACACCCGCGCTGACCGAGCTGCGTCGCCAGAAGGGCCCGGAGATGGCCGAGGTCCGCATGGCGCTGACCGACTACCGGCAGGGACGAATCGCCGAGGCGCTGGCCCGCCTGGACCAGGATGAGCGGGTTGTCGAGGCGAATTCCCCTGACGAGTTGCTGGACGCCTTGGTGGCGGACTGGTACGTGGATCGCCAGCTGCGCGTGCAGGACCCATCGGCGGCCCATTCGAGCATGGTGGCCGAGCACCACGTAGAACGAGCGGAGCTCAATCGGCGGGCTCGGGCTGTTCTCGGCGCTGTCGGTGAGCTCGACGGGCCAGAGCTCGAGGTCGCCGGAGTGACGTTCCAGCAGGGCGACGAGGTCATCGCCCGCAGACAGGATCGCGAGTTGCGCCCGGCTGGCGGCGGACGAAACAGCTACGTCCGCAACGGCACCCGAGGCCGTGTCGTCGAGGTGAACCAGCGGGAGCGGGTACTGGTGGTGGACTTCGAGGACCGG
>JAHWJE010000153.1 GCA_019348575.1 Actinomycetota bacterium
GCGCCGCGATCGCCGCCGCGCTGCTCGTCGTGAGCACGCTGCCGGCCGCCGTCGCGGCGCGCACGCGCCGCCCATCGCTGCTGCGCGTCTCGGTGCTCGCCGCCCTGGCCCTCGGCATCGCCGCCGGGGCCGTGATCGCGGCCGAGCTGCTCGACGCGCCCTTCGGCGCAGAGGAGCATGCCTACGCCTCGCTGTTCTGGGTGCTGCTGGGGGCGCAGCTGGCATTCGTCGGCGCGGGCGTCGTCGCCCTCGCCGCGCTTGCGCTGCGCGCCGTTCTCGGCCGGCTGTCGCACGAGCGCGGGTCGGGCACGGGGATCGTGATGATCTACTGGGGCTTCGTCGTCGCCTCCGGCGTCGTCACGCTGGCGACCGTCTACCTCGGGCCGCGCGTGCTGTGAGCGGCGCGCAGCGCATCCTCGGCGGCGACGCGCCGACGCGCTCCGGCGCACTGATGTTCGCGTTCCTCGGCGGCCTCACCGCCTGGCTCGCGGACGTCGTCGCGAGCTGGGCGCTGGTCCCGATCTCATGCAACGCGGGGGTCTCGTGGCCGCTGCACGCCGTCGCCGCCGTGGCGGCGCTCGTCGCCGCCGTCGCCCTCGCCGTCGGGCTCGCCGCGTCGCGGCGCCTCGACAGCGAGACGAGCGGCTCGCGGCCGGCGTTCATGGCGCGCGTCGGCGTCGGGCTCAACGCGCTCGCGCTGCTCGTGATCGCCTTCATGTGGCTGCTGCTGGCGTGGCTCGATCCGTGCACCGGCGACCAGGAGTTCCCGCTATGGCTGTACTGACGCCGCTCGCGCACATCGTGCCGGCGTTCGAGCCGGCGGTCGCCGTCTCGCTGGCGCTCGCCGCGCTCGTGTACGCCGCGGGTCTGCGGCGCCGGCGCCGCCGCCGCGGAGACCGGCGGCGCGCCGCGGCGTTCGCCGCCGCCATCGGCGTGCTCGCCGTCGCGCTGAGCTCGCCGCTGGAGGCGCTCGCCGCCGAGCTCTTCAGCGCGCACATGGCGCAGCATCTGCTGCTCATCGTCGTCGCGGCCCCGCTGCTCGTCGCCGCCGCGCCGTGGCCGGTGCTGCTCGCCGGGCTGCCCCGGCGCGCTGCTCGCGCCATCGCGCGCGCGCGCCGTCCCGCGCTGCGCCTGACCGCTGGCGTCAATGCCGCCGCGCTCGCCGCCGCGGCGCTCGGCGCGCATCTCGCGACGCTGGTGGTCTTCCACCTGCCCGGGCCATACGAGGCGGCGCTGCGCGACGACCTGCTGCACGCCGGCGAGCACGCGGCGCTGCTCGGCGGCGCGCTCGCGCTCTGGGCCGTCGTCGCCGGCGCCGGCCGGCCGCGCCGCGCCGGTCACGGCACCGCGCTGCTGGCGCTGCTGGGTGCGGCGATCGGCGGGACCGTCCTCGGCGCGCTGCTGACGGTCGCCCCCGAGCCGTGGTATGAGATCCATGCGGCGGGCGCGCACGGGCTTACGGCGCTCGAGGACCAGCAGCTGGCAGGGCTCGTGATGTGGATCCCCGGCGGGCTGGCGTACGTGCTCGGCGCGGTGCTCCTGGTCGCCGGCTGGCTGCGTGCCGCCGAGCGGGGCGCGGCCGGCGGCGCGCTGCTCGCGCTCGTGGTCGCGCTGCTGCTCGCGGGCTGCGGCGGCGACGACCTCGCCCAGCCGCCGGCCGAGGTGCCAGACGGCAATCCCGAGCGCGGGATGCAGGCGATCGACGCCTACGGCTGCGGCACCTGCCACACGATCCCCGGGATCGACGGCGCCAACGGGAACGTCGGCCCGCCGCTGACGCAGTTCGGCGAGCGCGCCTATATCGCCGGGAACCTGCCCAACAGCGCCGACAACCTCACGCGCTGGATCGCAGATCCGCAGGAGATCGAGCCAGGGACAGCGATGCCCGACCTCGGCGTACCGCCCCCGACCGCCCGCGACATCGCCGCGTACCTGTTCACGCTCGAATGATCCGCCGGTTCCACAGCCTCGCCGCGGGCGCGGCGCTCGCCGCGGGCGCGCTGGCGCTGCTGCTCGTAGGCGGCGGCGGCGTGGCCGCACAGGACGTCGAGCGCGACGGGCGGACGCTGTTCCTGCAGCACTGCGCGGCGTGTCACGGAGCCGAGGGCCGCGGGACGTTCCGCGGCCCCGAGCTGGCCGGCAGCGGAGCGGCGGGCGCGCACTTCCAGGTCTCGACGGGGCGGATGCCGCCGCCCGCGTCGCAGCGCCGGCCCGAGCGCGTGCCGCCGGTCGAGTTCACCGACCCCGAGGTGCTCGCGCTCGCGCGCTACGTCGGGCGGATCGCCGGCGGGCCGGAGATCCCGCGCGTCGATCTCGCCCGCGCCGACCTGTCGCGCGGCGCTGATCTCTACCTGCAGGCATGTGCGGCGTGCCACGGAAGCACCGGCGGCGGCGGCGTGCTGACGAACGGCGACGTCGCCCCGGCGCTCACCGACCTGTCCCCCGTCCAGATCGCGGAGGCGATGATCACCGGGCCCGGAGAGATGCCGAAGTTCGGTGCCGAGGCATTCGACGCGCGCGAGCGCGACGCGATCGTGCGCTACGTCGAGGAGGTGGTCGAGCGCCCGCGCAACCGCGGCGGGGTCGCAGTCGGGTACGGCGGGACGGGGATCGACGCCGTTGTCGCGCTGCTCGTCGCGCTGCCGCTGCTGCTGCTCGTCGCCGCTCGCCTCGGACGCAGGTCCGAGGACCGCATCGTCCCGCAGAACCGCCGGGAGCACGGGTGACGCGACTTCGCGCCGCCCTGCGCGGCATCGCCGTGCTCGCCGCGCTGCGATCGCTGGCGCGGCTGTTGCCCGAGCGCCGGCGCGCATCATCCGAGACGGCGCAGCGAGATCCAGGCGCCGAGCGACTGGCCGCCGCCGCGCTGCTGGCCTCGGCCGCCGGATCGGGCGGCTTCGTCGTGGCGTACGTGCTCGACGCGGGTCCGCAGCTGCTCGGCGTCGGGCTCGTGGTCGCGCTGGGCGGCATCGCGCTCGCGCTCGCGACGTGGGCGCTGCGCCTCGTCCCGCGCGAGGTCGTCGCGGAGCCGCGCGAGCCGATGGAACCGCCGCCGCAGGAGCGCGAGCCGGCGGCGCAGACGCTCGGGCAGCCACTGGCGCGGCGCGGCTTTCTCGTCAGGCTCCTCGGGCTGGCGCTCGGCGGACTGGGGCTCGCCGCCCTCGTCCCGGTCGCGTCGCTGGGCCCGGCGCCGGGCGGCGCGCTGCGGCGCACCGCCTGGCGGGCGGGCGCGCGCGTCGTCACGCCGCAGGGCATGCCGGTCGGCCTCGACGCGCTACCGGTCGGCGGGTCGCTCACCGTCTTTCCCGAGGGCGCGACCGACGAGGTCGACTCGCAGGTCGTCCTCATCCGCCTCGCCCCGGAGGACCTCCGCGAGCAGCCCGGTCACGAGGACGCGACCGTCGCCGGCTACGTCGCCTTCTCGCAGATCTGCACCCACGCCGGCTGTCCCGTCGGCCTCTACGAGCAGGCGTCCAAGCGGCTGCTGTGCCCCTGCCATCAGTCGGTCTTCGACGTCCGGCAGGGGGCAAAGCCGGTCGGCGGACCGGCGATCCGCGCGCTCCCTCAGCTCCCGCTCGCAGTCGACGACGACGGGACGCTGGTCGCGCGCGGCGACTTCCCCGACCCGCCGGGCGCCGCGACCTGGGAGCTGCTCGCATGAAGCCCGCCGACTGGGTCGACCGCCGGCTGCGGCTCGCCGGCCCGGTCAACCGCGCGCTGAGCAAGGTCTTTCCGACCCACTGGTCGTTCATGCTCGGCGAGATCGCGCTGTACGCGTTCGTCGTCCTCGTGGCGACCGGGATCTTCCTCACGCTGTTCTTCGAGGCGAGCCTCGCCGAGACGGTCTACACGGGTGCGTACGAGCCGCTGCGCGGGCTCGAGGTGTCGCGTGCCTACGCATCGACACTCGAGCTGAGCTTCGACGTCCGTGCCGGTCTGCTGATCCGCCAGACGCACCACTGGGCCGCGCTCGTGTTCGTCGGCGCGATCGTCGCCCACCTGCTGCGCGTGTTCCTCACCGGGGCCTTCCGGCGCCCACGCGAGCTGAATTGGATGATCGGCGTGACGCTGCTCGCGCTCGCGATGCTGAGCGGCTTCACCGGCTACTCGCTGCCCGACGATCTGCTCTCGGGGACAGGCTTGCGGATCGCCTGGTCCTCGGCGCTCGCGATCCCCTTCGTCGGCGACGACCTGGCGTTCCTCCTCTTCGGCGGCGAGTACCCCGGCGACATCGTGTCGCGCCTGTACCCGATCCACATCCTGATCGTGCCCGCGCTGCTCGCAGGACTGATCGCCGCCCACCTCGCGATCGTGATCAGGCAGAAGCACACCCAGCTTCCCGGCCCCGGCCGGACCGAGCACGACGTCGTCGGCGAGCCGCTGTGGGCGGGGTACGCGCTCAAGTCGCTGGCGCTGCTCTTCAGCGTGGCGGCGGTGCTCGTGGCGCTCGGCGCGTTCGTCCAGATCAACCCCGTCTGGCTGTACGGACCGTACGAGCCGTTCGCCGTCACCTCGCCGGCGCAACCGGACTGGTACCTGATGTGGGTCGAGGGCGCGCTGCGGATCTACCCGCCGTGGGAGATCGGGCTCCTCGGCGTGACCGTCCCCGACCAGTTCGTGCCCGCGGTGCTGCTGCCGGGGCTGACGTTCGCCGCGCTCTACGCCTGGCCGTTCCTCGAGCGCCGCGTGACCGGGGATCGCGACGAGCACGAACTGGCGCAGCGCCCGCGTGAACGCCCCGGGCCGGCGGCGTTCGGCCTCGCCGCGCTGACGTTCTACGCGTTGCTCACGCTGAGCGTGAGCAACGCGTTCATCGCCCGGCTGCTCGCTGTCTCCGTGCTCGATGTGACCCGCGCGTTGCGCGTGCTCGTGCTCGTGCTCCCGCCGCTCGTCGGGCTGGTCGCATACCGCGTGCTCCGCGCGCTCGCCGCGACCGGCGCGAGCGGCGCCCTGCACGTCCCGGCACGCGCGCTGCTGCGACGCCATGAGCAGACAGACACCGGAGCCGAGAAGTAACGCTCGCAGGCACGCGACGACCGGTGGCATCCGGCTGACATCCGCGGTGACGCGACGAAGCCGCGAGGGTACGCGCGTCGCATGGGCAAGCAGATGGAAGGCGACAACAAGCAGCGCCGCAAGGCGGCGCGAGAAGCGCGAGAGGCGGACGCAACCCCGAGCGAGCACGGCCGAACGACCGGCGGCTCGAAGGGCCCCAGCC
>JAHWJE010000154.1 GCA_019348575.1 Actinomycetota bacterium
CTGTGACCCGACCGACCGCCGTGCAGGTCACCGCCGACCCTGACGCACAGCGGTCTGTGCGCGACGTGGACGACACGTCCGCGCAGTGGCTGGCCGCACTGCGTTCGACCGGTACCGAGCGTGAGCAGGCCATCGCAGACCTGCATGCGCTGCTGCTGCGTGCCGCCCGGTTCGAGACATCCCGCCGTGCCGGGACGCTGTCGGCCCGCGACCGCGACGACCTGGCGATGCAGGCCGCCGACGACGCTGCGATGCACGTGCTCGACAAGCTCGACACGTTCGAGGGCCGCAGCCGCTTCACCACGTGGGCGTACAAGTTCGCCATCTACGAGGCCGGCGTGAAGGCACGCCGTCGCAGCTGCCGGGACCGCGAGGTCACCCTGGAGGCCGATGCGTGGACGCTGATCCGCGACGGCCACGCCGGTCCAGACCACATGGCTGCGGCCGCGCAGCGTCGACAGCATCCGCACCGCCTCGTCCTCATCACGTGGCTTGCCGAGCACGACGCCATCCTGGATCTCGCAGCGGTCGCCGATCACCGTGTCGTCGTGGATGACGACGTGGGCGCCCAGACGGACGCCGTCTCCGAGCTGGACGCGGTCGCCGAGGACGAGTCCCGGCGCGAGCTCAGAGAGCCGCACGCGCGCTCCGCGAAGTGGCGTCGAGGCTGTCCTGCAGCGCCTCGAGCACGCGCACGACGCGCAGCCCGCTGTCGCCGTCCGAGCGCGGCGCCTCACCGGAGCGCACGCAGTCCACGAAGTGCTCGATCTCGAGGCGCAGCGGCTCGGCATTGGAGATGCGCGGGCTGTAGATGTCACCGGCGCGGGTGATGTACTCGCCGTAGGAGCTCGCGGACTGGTCGAAGCCCTTGTCGTAGACGGTGACCTTGCGCTCGAGGTCCATGTCGTCGAACGTCGCCATCCGCTGCGAGCCGACGACCGTGAAGCGCCGTTCCTTGTGGGGATCGAGCCACGACAGGTGCAGGTGCGCGGCCAGGCCGGACGGAAAGCGAAGAAACGCGAACACGACGTCCTCGACGCCCGCGCGCATGTATGACTCGCCGTGGGCGTGCATCTCAGACGGGTCCTCGCCGGCCAGGTGCAGGATCACCGATATGTCGTGCGCGCCGAGCGACCACAGTGCGTTCTCATCGGCCCGCAGCTGCCCCAGGTTGAGGCGGTTGGAGTAGATGTAGTGGATCTCGCCGAGCTCACCGGAGTCGGCGATCTCCTTGAGCTTGCGCACGCCCGGGTGGTACTCGAGCAGGTGGCCGACCATCAACAGGCGGTCGGCCGCACGCGCCGCCGCGACGGCCCGCTCGGCGTCGGCGACGGACTGCGCGAGGGGCTTCTCGACGAAGCAGTGCTTGCCCGCCGCGAGCACGCGCACGGCGAGCTCGGCATGCGTGGGCACCGGCGTCGCGAGGACGACCGCATCGAGCCCGTCGTCGGCCAGCAGGTCCTCGAGCCGGCCCGTGAAGCGCGTTCGCGGGTGCTTGGGCGCCAGGCGCTCGCGCACCACCTCGCGCTCGTCGCAGCACCAGACGAGCTCGGCGCCGGGAACCTGGTCGATGTTGCGTGCGAGGTTCGGGCCCCAGTAGCCGAGGCCGACGACGCCGATGCCGACAGGCCGCTCGGGGGCGCTCACAGGAGCACGGCGCGCCCGCGCGAGCGGCGCGTCACGCCGCGCAGGTCGAGCGCGAGCGGGACCCGCGCGACGGCGTCCTCGTGGTCTACGCCCGGGTGGGCGGTGACGATCAGCGCGAGGTCTGCGCCCGCCAGCGTGTCGTCGAGCGACTCGCTGCGCAGGCCGTGCTCGGGCAGCTCGGGCACGAACGGGTCGTGATAGCGCAGGTCGGCGCCGAGCGCGGACAGCAGCGTCGCGATCTTCAGCCCCGGCGACTCGCGGACGTCGCCGACGCCGGGCTTGTACGACACGCCGAGCATCGCGATCTTCGATCCGCGCACCGGCTTGCCGGCCCCGTTGAGCAGCCGCTCGACCTTCGCCACGCAGTGGTAGGGCATCTGCTGGTTGATCTTGCCGGCGAGCTCGATGAACTCGGTCGCCATGTCGAACTCGCGCGCGCGCCAGGACAGATAGAACGGGTCGACGGGCAGGCAATGGCCGCCCATCCCCGGGCCGGGGTCGAAGCGCATGAACCCGTAGGGCTTCGTCGACGCCGCGTCGACGACCTCCCAGATGTCGATCCCCATCCGGTCGCAGAGCATCGCGAGCTCGTTGACGAGCGCGATGTTGACGGAGCGGAAGATGTTCTCCAGCAGCTTCGTCAGCTCCGCGGCCTCGGGCGTCGAGACGCGCACGATGTGGTCGCAGACCTCGCCGTAGAGCTCGACGGCGCGATCGCCGCACGCCTCGGTCAGGCCGCCGACGACCTTCGGCGTCGTGCGCAGCGTGAAGTCGGTGCGGCCCGGGTCGACGCGCTCGGGCGAGAAGGCGAGGCTGAAGTCCTCGCCGGCGACGAGACCGGACTCGGCGAGGATCGGCGCGACGCGCTCGCGTGTCGTGCCGGGGTAGGTCGTCGACTCGAGGACGACGAGCTGGCCGGCCTGCATCACCTCGGCGAGCGCGCGCGACGCGCCGACGAGCGGGCCGAGGTCCGGCTCGCGGTTGGCCGTCAGCGGCGTGGGCACGCAGATCAGGATCGCGTCGCAGCGCGCGAGCGCGGCGAAGCGCGTCGTCGCCTCGATCCGCGGCGCGGCGGCGGCGAGCAGCTCGTCGGAGACGTCCTCGATGTAGGACGTCCCCGCGCGCAGCGCGTCCACCTTGCGGCGGTCGATGTCGACGGCCACGACGTCGCGCCCCTCGTTCGCGAAGGCGACCGCGAGTGGTAGACCGACGTAGCCCATGCCGATGATTCCGACGGGCATCTGGGGCGCGAGTGTAGACGGCCGGCGCGCTGCCCAGCCTTACGGGCGTCGTGTGCAGCGCCCGGCGGCGTTACCGCGCGGCCGAGCCCGCCGCGCCGAGCGCGGCGAGATCCGCCTGCACCATCTCCTCGATCATCGCCTCGAAGCTCGTCTCGGGCTCCCAGCCGAGTCGTTGCCGGGCGCGCGTCGTGTCGCCGACCGGCGTCATGCGCTCGGCCGGACGCACGAGGCGCTGATCGACGCGCACGTGCTGCGCCGGATCGAGGCCGACGCAGGCGAAGGCCGCAGCGACGAGCTCGCCGACGGTTCGCCCGACGCCGCCCGCCAGGATGTAGTCGCCCGGCTGCTCCTGCTGGAGCATGAGCCAGTAGCCGCGCACGACGTCGCGCGCGTGACACCAGTCGCGCACGGCGCTCAGGTCGCCGAGTGCGACCTCGTCCTGCAGGCCGAGCTTGATCGCCGCGGCGGCCCTGGTGACCTTGCGCGGCAGAAAGCGCTCCGGCCGGCGCGGCGACTCGTGGTTGTAGGCGATCGCGCTCGAGGCGTGCATGTCGTGCTTGTGGCGCAGCGTGTCGACGAGCCCGTAGGCGGCGAGCTTCGCCACGCCGTACGGCGAGCGCGGGCGCATCGGCGTCTCCTCGGTCTGCGGCGAGACCTTGGCCGCGCCGAAGATCTCGCCCGAGTTCGCGACCAGCACGCGGACGCCGCCTTCGATCTCGCGCGTGGTCTGCAGCAGCGTGGCCGTCGCGCCGGCGACGAGCTTCAGCGTCCCGGCCGGGTCCTTCCAGGACGCGGGCACGAAGGTCGGGGCGGCCAGGTGATACAGCTCGTCCGGCGTCGTGTCGAGCACGGCCGCGCGCAGCGACTGCCCGTCGGCGAGGTCGCCGTCGACGGTCGCGACGCCGCCCGGAACCGGCGCCTGTGAGCCGCGGCGAACGAGCCCGGCGACGTCGTAGCCCTTGCCCTGCAGCAGCTCGGTCAGGTAGCCGCCGTCCTGGCCGGTGATCCCGGTGATGAGCGCGCGGGGCATCGAGGTAGGCTATCCACGCGTTTCCGCGAACTAGCAGTGGGTACGCGTTCCATAGCACGCCCGAGCAAGAACGCAACCTTTTGATTGCGCGAGCGTTCTCGTTCGTAGCTCACGCCGACACCGTGGTGTCGAAACACCCCGATGACCTCCCCCCGCCCCCTCCCCAGCGGGACGCCCCTGCCCCCCAAGCCGGCGCCCGCCCCGATCGCTCCCGAAGCCGTGAACGTGCTCGGCGTCCCGCTCGCCCTGACCGACTACGAGGCGACGATGGCGTGGATGGACGCCATGATCGCGCACGGCGAGAAGGGCTACATCTGCGTCGCCGCGACCCACACGATCATGGTCTGCGACGAGGATCCCGAGCTGCGCGAGGCCGTGCTGAACTCGTCGATCACGGTGCCGGACGGCCAGCCGCTCGTGTGGGCGATGAACGCGCTCGGCGGCGACCTCGACGACCGCGTCTACGGGCCCGAGCTGATGGCGCGCTACTGCGAGCGCGCCGCCGAGGCCGGCACGCGGATGTACCTCTACGGCGGCCGCAACCAGGGCGCGCTCGTCCAGCTCGCGCTCAACCTGCGCCAGCGCTTCCCGGGCGTGAAGATCGTCGGCGGCTACTCGCCGCCCTTCCGCGACCTGTCGGCCGAGGAGGAGGACGCGATCGTCGACGAGATGAACCGCTCGAAGGCGGACGTCATCTGGGTCGGCGTGGGGGCCCCGAAGCAGGAGAAGTGGATGGCCGCGATGCGCGACCGGCTCGACGCGCCGGTGCTCGTCGGCGTCGGCGCCGCGTTCGACTTCCACGCAGGGCTCGTGCCGCAGGCGCCCGACTGGATGCAGGCCGCCGGCCTGGAGTGGTTGTTCCGCATGGCGCACGAGCCGCGCCGCCTCGCTCCGCGCTACGTGCGCTACAACCCGCGCTTCATCAGCGGCTTCGTCCGCCAGTACGCACGGCATCGCCTGCTGGGCGCCAGCAGCGACCGATAGATTCCCTCCCTCATGCCTGAGGTCGCCGTCATCGGGCTCGGCCGTGTCGGGCTCCCGCTCGCCATCTCCTTCGCAGATCGCGGGCTGACCGTGCTCGGCGTCGACAAGGACGCCGACCGCCTGCAGGCCGTCCGCGACGCGCGGATGCCGTTCGCCGAGCCGGGCGCCCAGGAGGCGCTGGACCGCGTCCACGCGGCGGGCACCCTGACCGTCTCCGCCCGCGTCGCCGACGCCGCGCTGGCCGACCACATCGTCATCACCCTCGGCACGCCGTCGTTCTCGCACATCGAGAT
>JAHWJE010000155.1 GCA_019348575.1 Actinomycetota bacterium
GACGCCGGCCGCGACGCCGCCGACGTCGACCACATCATCGTCGCGACGTTCACGCCCGACCGGCTGATGCCCGGTCTCGCTCCGAAGCTCGCCAAGCTGCTGGGCACCGACGGCGCCGGCGCGATCGACGTCAACGCCGCCTGCGCGGGCTTTCTGTACGGGCTCGACCAGAGCGCCGCGCTCGTCGAGTCCGGCCGCGCCGAGCTCGCGCTCGTCGTCGGCGCCGAGGCGCTCAGCCGCGTCACGGATCCCAACGACCGCGGCACGGCGATCCTGTTCGCCGACGGCGCCGCCGCGGTCGTCGTCGAGGCGGGCGAGTTCGAGCACGGGTGCTCCCCTTTTGTGCTGGCGTCAGACGGCGAGCACGGCGACCTGCTCTACGCAGAGCGCGAGGAGCGGCTGCTGCGGATGGCGGGCCAGGAGGTCTACCGCCACGCCGTGGAGCGGATGGTCGAGGCGACGCGCGAGGCCCTGCGCCGCGCCGGCATGACCGTCGACGACATCGACCTGCTGATCGTCCACCAGGCCAACCAGCGCATCATCGACGCCGCCGCGCGGCGCCTCGGCGTCCCCGAGCAGAAGGTCTTCGCCAACGTCGACACGATCGCCAACACCTCGAGCGCGTCGGTCCCGCTCGCGCTGCACCACGCCGAGCTCGCCGGTCGCCTGAGCCCCGGCGACACCGTGGCGCTCGCGGCCTTCGGCGGCGGCTTCGTCTGGGGCGCCGGAGTGCTCAGATGGAAGGAGCGCGTCCATGCCGGTGCCTGACGGAGGCGTCGCGCTCGTGACCGGCGGCGGACGCGGGATCGGTAAGGCGATCGCCGAGCGGCTGAGCGAGGACGGCATCACGGTCGTCGCGCTGGGGCGCACGAGCGGCGACGTGCAGGCCGACGTCGGCGATCCGGAGTCGGTCGACCGCGCGTTCGCGGAGGTGCGCGAGCGCTTCGGCCCGGTCCTCGTGCTCGTCAACAACGCCGGCGAGCGCCAGGACGGCCTGGTGATCCGGATGAGCTCGCAGCAGTGGGAGTCCGTGATCGACACGAACCTCAACGGCGCGTTTCATTGCATCCGCCGAGCGCTGGACGACATGCTGAGCGCGCGCTGGGGGCGGATCGTGAACATCTCGTCCGTCGTCGCCGAGCGCGCGAACCCGGGCCAGGCGAACTACGGCGCCGCGAAGGCCGGCATGCTGTCGCTGACGCGCACGATCGCGCGCGAGATGGCGCGCAAGGGGATCACCTGCAACGCCGTGACGCCCGGCGTCATCGAGACCGACATGACGACGGGCGTCGCAGAGAAGCTGCTGGCCGGCGTTCCCGCCGGCCGGATCGGACGACCCGAAGAGGTCGCACACGCCGTCTCCTTCCTCTGTTCGGACGGAGCGGCATACGTCAACGGAGCCACGCTCGCCGTCGATGGCGCGCTGGCCGCATAACGCAAGGGAGTCGGACCATGGCAATAACAGAGCAGGAAGTGCTGGAAGAGATCCGCGACCAGCTCGAGGCGATCAAGGTGCCCGACGCACGCGAGGCGACGCCCGAGAACACCTGGACCGAGCTCGACGTCGACTCGCTTGACCTCGTCGAGCTCGTCAAGGCGCTCGAGGACCGCTTCGAGATCACGATCTCCGACGACGACCTCAAGCCGATCGAGTCCGTCGGCGACGCGATCGCGCTGACGATCCGGCTCTCCGAGGCCGAGGGCGCGCCTGCATGAGCAGCTACGCGTCCCCCCACATCGAGATCGCGATCACCGGCCGCGGTGTCGTCTCGTCGATCGGCGAGGGGGCGGACGCGTTCGTCGACGCGTTGCTCGAGCGCCGTTCGGGCGTCGTCGACGGCGTGGCGCCGTGCGCCGAGTTCGACCCCGAGGCCGCGATGGGCGCGAAGGTCGCGCGGCGCAGCGACCGCTACACGCAGCTCGGGTTCGCGGCCGCCGCCCAGGCCGCCGAGGAGGCCGGGCTGCCCGGCGACGTCGACATCGAGCGGCTGGCGATCCTCGTCGGGACCGGCGTCGGCGGGCTGAAGACGCTCGAGGACGAGTGTCGCAAGTTCGTGGCGGGCGGCGAGCGCGCCGTCTCGCCGCACTTCGTGCCGATGATGATGCCCAACGCCGCGGCCGGCGCGATCGCGATGGAGCTCGGCGCCCACGGCCCCGGCTTCAGCGTCTCGTCGGCGTGCGCGACCGGCAGCCACGCGATCGGCGAGGCCAAGCGGATGCTCGAGCGCGGCGAGGCCGACGTCGTCGTCGCCGGTGGCACGGAGGCGGCGATCACGCCGCTGTGCATGGCCGCGTTCAAGAGCATGGGCGCGCTCTCGCGCGAAGGCGTCTCGCGGCCGTTCGACCTGCGCCGCGACGGCTTCGTGATGGGCGAGGGCGCCGGCGTGATCGTCATGGAGCGCGCCGAGCACGCCCGCGCGCGCGGGGCCGAGATCTTCGGCTACGTCGCCGGCTACGGCGCTTCCAACGACGCCTTCCACATGACCCAGCCCCACAAGGAGGGACTCGGCGCCGAGAAGGCGATGCGGGCCGCGCTCGCCGACGCGGGGGCCAGCGCCGACGAGATCGGCTACATCAACGCGCACGGCACGTCGACGCCGTTCGGCGACCGCATCGAGACGCACGCGATCCACTCGGTCTTCAACGGCGGCTCGCCGCCGGTGTCGAGCACGAAGTCCGCGATCGGGCACCTGCTCGGCGCGGCCGGGGCGGTCGAGGCGATCGTGACGCTCGAGGCGCTGCGGCGCGGCCTGCTGCCCCCGACGCTGAACTTCGAGCAGCAGGACCCCGACTGCGACCTGGACTACGTGCCCGACGGGCCGCGCGAGGCGCCGGGGCTCACGCTGGCGCTGTCGAACTCGTTCGGCTTCGGCGGCCAGAACGCGTGCCTGGCGTTCCGGAAGGCGACATGAGCACCGAGGCGATCCCCGCACCGCCGCGCACGACCGTCATGGTGATCGACGAGCCGCCGGTTCCCGCGCAGTCGCGCATCGACCTGCTCTGCGACGACGGCTCGTTTCACCCGATCCGCAGCGAGGCCGGCGACGGCGTCATCTGCGGCGCGGCGCGAGTCGGCGGCCGGCCGGTCTACGTGTGGGCGCAGAACGTCAAGCACAAGGGCGGCTCGCTCGGCCAGAAGGGCGGCGCGTCGGTCGTCGCGACGATCGAGGCCGCCAACAAGGCGTGCGCGCCCGTCGTCGGCTTCCTGCACTCCGGCGGTGCGCGCCTGCAGGAGGGCATCGGGGCGCTGGGCGCCTACGCCTCGATCTTCCGGGCGACGTCACGTGCGACGGTGCCGCAGATCAGCGTCATCTGCGGACCGTGCGCGGGCGGGGCGGCGTACTCGCCGTCGCTCGGCACGCTCGTGATGATGGTCGGCGACGGCTCGCAGATGTTCCTCACCGGCCCGCGCGTGATCGCGAAGGTCACGCGCGAGGTGATCAGCGCCGAGGACCTCGGCGGTCCGCGCGTGCATCGCAAGACCGGCGTCTCGCACATCGAGGCCGACGACGACGAGCAGGCGGCCGACCTCATCCGCCGGGCGCTGTCGTACTTCCCCGGCACGATCGGCGGCCCGCTGCCCACGAGGGAGCCCCTCGAGGCGCCGGCCGGCGACCCGTCGGCGACGGTGCCGACGAACCAGCGCAAGGTCTACGACGTGCGCGACGTCGCGCGCCACCTGCTCGACGGCGGCGAGTTCCTCGAGCTGAGCAAGCGCTACGCGAGGAACATGGTCGTCGGCTTCGGCCACATCGAGGGCAGCCCGGTCGGCGTCATCGCCAACCAGCCGCGCTACCTCGGCGGCGTGCTCGACGCCGCGTCGTCGGACAAGGGCGCGTGGTTCGTGAACATGTGCGACCGCTACGGGATCCCGCTGGTGGTGCTCTCCGACACCCCGGGCTACCGGCCCGGCGTGCGGCAGGAGCGCGAGGCCGTGCTGCGCCGTGGGGCCGCGCTGCTGCGCGCCTTCGCGGTCGCCGAGGTGGCGCGCGTGACAGTGACCCTGCGACAGGCGTACGGTGGTGCCTACATCGTCATGAACTGCCGCGACCTCGGAAACGAACTCTGCCTCGCCTGGCCCAACGCGCGGATCGGCGTGATGGGCGCCCCGCAGGCGATCGAGATCGTCAAGCGGCGCGACCTCGAGGCCGGGGCCGACCCGGCGCAGCTCGCCGCCGCCTACGAGGAGGAGCACCTGCCGGTCGCGATCGCCGCCGAGGCGGGGTTCATCGACGAGATCGTGACCCCGGCCAAGACCCGTGAGCGGATCGCCTCCCACTTCGAAGCACGCCGATAGCCCGCCTTCGGCCGACGCTTCACCGACGCTCGCGCCGCGCAACGCGACCGAGGACGCGATCCTCGAGGCCGCGCGCGAGCTGCTGAGCGAGGGCGCCCACGAGCAGGTCACGATCGACACGATCGCGCGGCGGGCGTTCGTCAGCCGCACGACCGTCTACTTCTACTTCGACAACAAGCGCGCCGTGATGGATCGGCTGATCCAGCAGGCGTTTGCCGACATGGACGACGCGGCGTCGCCGTACTTCACGGGCAGCGGCGACCCCCGCATGGAGCTCGCGCTCGGCCTGGCGCGCTTCGTCGGCGTCGTCAACCGCAACGGCCCGATCCTGATGCTCGCGGCGCACCTCTACGGCGAGGACGAGCACATGCCCTCGCAGTGGGAGCCCTACGTCAACCGCTTCATCGCCGGCGCCGAGGCACGCATCGCGCGCGACCAGCTGCGCGGCCTGGCGCCCGCCGACATCCCGGCGCGGGTGGCGGCGCAGGCGCTGTGCGCGATGGTCGAGCGCCACCTGACGATCGAGGTCATCCGCCACGGGCGCGACATCCGCGAGGCGGTCCGGCAGCTGACCGAGCTGTGGTTCCGCGCGGTGTACGCGCCGAGCGAAAAGAGCGCGTAGACACGAGAGGGCGCGCTCAGCGGGCGCGCACGACGCGGAAGGATCTGCTGGCCCAGACCACGCGGCGCCCGTCCGCGTCACGCCCCTCGATGCGCCAGCGATGCGTGCCGACGCGCACGCTGCGCCGGCCCAGCCGATGCGACCTGCCGCGGTCGGCGGTCACGCTGTGCACGCGACGCCCGTCCAAGTAGACG
>JAHWJE010000156.1 GCA_019348575.1 Actinomycetota bacterium
ACTCGGCGCGCGCCCATGGTGAGCGCCGCGATCACCGGGATCGGCACCGCCTTCCCGCCTCCCCTCGACCAGCGGTCGGCCTGGGAGCAGTTCTTCTCGTCCCACCACGCCGGAAGCAGGATCGCCCCCCGGATCTGGCGAAATGCTGGAGTGGAGCGCCGCCACGCCGTCGCTGACCCCCGTGCCGAGGACATCAGCACGCTGAGCACCGCTGCCCGGATGAGACGCTTCGTCGACGAGGCGCTGCCGCTCGGAAAGGAGGCTGCCAGCGCGTGCCTGGGAGACGCTGGCATCGCCCCAGACGACGTCGAGGTGTTCGCCGTCGTCTCCTGCACTGGTTATGCCACCCCGGGTGTCGACATCCTGCTGGCACGCGACCTCGCCATGCCGGCTTCGGTCGAGCGCCTACACGTCGGCCACATGGGCTGCTACGCCGCGCTCCCCGCACTGGCCGCCGTCGCCGACGCCGCGGTGGCGCGCGACAAGGTCGGCCTGCTCCTGTGCGTGGAGCTCACGAGCCTGCACCTCCAACCCGCCACCGACGACGTGGACCAGATCGTCGCCCACGCCATCTTCTCTGATGCTGCCGCAGCCGTCGCCGTCCATCCCTCCGACCCTGGTCTCGAGGTGGTCGACCTGGCCGCGTTCACTGACTCCACCGCCCTCGACCACATGGCCTGGCAGGTGACTGACCTCGGCTTCCGGATGGACCTCTCCCCACAGGTGCCGTCGGTCCTCGGCGAGCACGTGGAACGAGTGACGAGCGAACTCCTCGATCGCCACGGCCTTCGGGTGGCCGACGTCGACCATTGGGCCATCCATCCCGGCGGTCCAGCGATCATCACCGCCGTCGCCGACCGGCTCGAGGCGGTCGACGCGCACGCCGCCGCCCTGCCACGCCGTGAGCTGCAGCCAGGCTGCGCCGTCGGCGGCGTCCGCGGGGTCGATCCGCACCGTGGCCAGGGCCTCGCGCTGTGGCTCGGGCGCGACCTGGTCGAGCGTGATGCTGGCGCGCACGCCCTCGGGGGTCTGGGTGGCGAGGCCGCTTCCGATCAGCGCCGCAACCGCGAGGATCGACCCCACGAAGGCCACCCGGGCCACACGCGGGCGCGGCAGCTCGCCGCGCAGACCGGCGGCCAGCATCGACGCGACCGACGGGTCGGCGTAGACGCCGCCGGCCAGGACGGTGTCCGCCGGCGGCGCGGCCAGTTCAAAACCGTCGCGTTCTGCGCGTTCGGCGTCGGCGTAACAACTCTGCGGGCGCTCGAGCAGGTCGTCGCCGCGGACGACGTCGGTGACACCCATGTCCGCGTCGTCCACCACGACGGCTACCTGGTACGCCGGGAACCACGGCGCAGTGTTTTCCCCGCCCGCGGCGCCGGCGGATTTGGCGATGACGAAGTCGCCGAGGCGCGCGGCGACGACCCGCCGCGCCTCGTGCGCCCCGGCCATATCTGGTCGCGCGAGGAGGTCCTGCGCTGGCTGGTTACCCGAGCAGCCGAGGAGCCGACCCTGTTCGGCTTCGACTTCAGCTTCGCGCCGCCGCTGATCGAGCGGCTGGGGTAGGAGCGAGCCGTGGTTCCCCAGGCCGAGCTGCACGTCCACCTCGAGGGCACCGCCTCGCCCGAGCTGGTGCGCCGGATCGCCGCCCGCAACGGCCTCGCCAGGCAGTTCGAGAGCGCGCTGAAGAGGCAGGGCGGATGACCCGCGCGATCCGCAAGCATCTCGGGCCGTTCGTCGCGATCATCGCGCTGATCGCGATCGCGGCGGTCGTCGGCGGCTACATCCTCGACAAGCAGCGCTTGCGCTTCCCCTTCGTCGAGGACACGCCGATGCGCATCAACGTCGAGCTCGACAACGCGCAGGCGGTCACGCCCGGCCAGGGTCAGACGGTGCAGGTCGCCGGGGTCAGGATCGGCGACATCGGCGAGGTGTCGCTCGAGGACGGGCGCGCCGTCGTCGGGCTGGACATCGACAGGGAGTACGCGGACCTCATCCACCCCGACGCGACCGCGCTGCTGCGCCCGCGCACGGGGCTGAAGGACATGTACGTCCAGATCCTCCCCGGCAAGGAGGGAGCGCCCGTCGAGGAGGGCTTCACGATCCCGATCTCGAGCTCGCTGACCGACGTCGACCTCGACGAGATCCTGTCCGAGCTCGACGATCGCACGCGCGACTACATCACGCTGCTGGCCAACGGCGCCGGCGAGGGCCTGCGCGGCAAGGGCAAGAGGCTCGCCGCCGTGC
Source organism: Actinomycetota bacterium (assembly GCA_019348575.1). Next base: position 2,248 of record JAHWJE010000156.1, read on the forward strand.
TCGAGCGCTACGGGCCCACGGTCCGCGACCTGGGCCGCGTCAACCACGCGCTCACCAAGGAGCGCGTCGCGCTGCGGCGCCTCGTCACGTCGCTGTCGCGGCTCAACGGCGAGCTGGCCGAGCGCCCGCAGGACCTCTCGCGCCTGATCTCCGGCGCGTCGGGCACGCTGCGCGCGTTCGCGAGCGAGGACGACGAGCTGCGCGACGCCGTCGGCGAGCTCGCGCCGACGCTCCAGACGGCGACGAGGACGCTCGACGCCGTCGCGCCGTTCGCACGCGAGCTCGGCCCCGCGACGAGGGCGCTGCTTCCGGCGGTGCGCGAGCTCGAGAGCGTCAACGCGGCGGTCAGCCCGGTCGCCCGCGAGGCCGCGCCGATCGTGCGCCGCCGGGTCCGGCCGTTCGTGCGCGCCGCCGTGCCGGTCGTCAAGGACCTCGCCCCCGCCGCGCGCGGGCTGAGCCGCACGTTCCCCGAGCTGGACCGCAACGCGAAGGTGCTCAACGACTTCGTCAACATGCTCGGCCACAACGAGGACGGCCGCGAGGCGCCCGACAAGGCCGGCCGCGACGAGGGCTACCTCTTCCACCTCGGCTGGCTCACGCACCAGACGGCCAACCTGCAGAGCGTCGCCGACGCCCACGGCCCGATGCGCCCGGTCTTCCTGACCGGAACGTGCTCGACGCTGACGAGCCTCGTCAACGACCTGCCGCAGGCGGAGTTCGCGCTCGGGCTCTCGCCCCTGCTGGCGACGGTCTGCAAGAACCCCGACACGCGCTCGCTGAGCGTCAGGCGCTCGCTGCGCGCCAACGGAGGCGGCGGATGAACACCGAAGGCCCGACGCTCGGGCGCGTGCTCGTCATCTCGGGCTTCGCGCTGACGTGCTTCTGCCTGCTGCTGTTCCTCTGGCTGGCGTTCGGCGGGCCGATCCCGCTCAAGCCGCAGGGCTACCGCGTGCAGATCGCCTTCACCGACGCGACGACGCTCGCCGAGCAGAGCGACGTCCGGACGGCCGGGGTGCCGATCGGCCGCGTCGTCAAGAAGGAGCTCGCACCCGGCGGCGGCAAGCTGCTCGCGACGATCGAGCTCGAGCCGCGGTACGCGCCGATGAAGGCCGATGCGCGCGCGATCCTGCGCCAGAAGACGCTGCTCGGCGAGACGTACGTCGAGGTCACGACGGGCAGCCGCCAAGCGCCGGACCTCGCCGAGGGCGCGCGCCTGCCCGACGGCCAGGTCGCCGAGGCGGTCGAGTTCGACGAGCTGTTCTCGATCTTCGACAGGCGCACGCGGACGGCGTTCCGCGAGTGGATGGCGAGCGCCGCGCAGGCCGGCGCCGGCCGCGGACGCGACCTCAACGACGCCCTCGGCAACCTGCCGGTCTTCGCCGAGAACGCGGGCGGCGTCGTCGACGTGCTCGACGATCGCCGGGCGGCGCTGCGCGACCTCGTCGAGAACACCGGCAGGACGTTCGAGCAGATCACCGCCGACGAGGACGCGCTGCGGCAGCTCACGCTGCGCAACAGCGAGCTGTTCGACGAGCTCTCCGAGCGCCGCGACGCGCTGGCGGCGTCGATCCGCATCCTCCCGACCTTCCTCGACGAGTCCAAGCGAACGCTCGCGCGGCTGCGGACGTTCTCACGCGATACCGAGCCGCTGATCCGCGACCTCGAGCCCGTGCTCGACGACCTGCAGCCGACGCTCGTCTCCCTGCAGCGCCTGTCGCCCGACCTCGAGAACCTCTTCGAGAACGTCGACCCGCTGATCACGGCCGGCGACGAGGGCCTGCCCGCGCTGTCGCGGATCCTGCGCGGCGTCGATCCGACGCTCGCCGCGACCGGCCCGTTCCTGCAGCAGCTCAATCCGCTGCTGCGCTTCCTCGAGCTCAACCAGACGAAGCTGACGGACTTCCTCAACGTCGGACCGGCCGCGATCGGCGGCATCCGCACGCCGCCGCCGGGCAGCAAGAGCAACGGCCACGTGCTGCCGCAGATCGTCGTGACCGGCAGGGAGTCCTTCCCCGCGCTGAAGCGCCTGCCGAGCAACCGCGGCAACGCGTACCGCGCGCCCGACAACCGCCGCGACCCCGGCAAGCTCATCCTGCCGAGCTTCGACTGCAGGAATGCGGGGGGCGAGAAGGGCCCCACGAGCACGCCCGGCTGCAAGGTCCAGGCCCCGCTGCCGTTCCAGGGCACAGACCAGCGCTACCCGAACGTCTCGCCGGCGCAGCGCGGCGGCCGGCTGAGGTCCAGTGGCCGCTGAGGCCGGGGCGCAGGTCGCGTGACGCGCGTCGCCGTCGTCGGCCATGTCGAGTGGGTGCAGTTCGCCGTCGTCGAGCGCGTTCCGGTGTCGGGCGAGATCGTCCACGCGCGCGAGACGTTCGCCGAGCCCGCGGGCGGCGGCGCGGTCGCGGTCGTGCAGCTGCGAAAGCTCGCCGGGGCGGCGCGCTTCCTCACGGCGCTGGGCGACGACGGCTACGCGCAGCAGGTCCTGCGGCGGCTCGACGAGCTCGGCGTCGAGGTGCATGCCGGCGAGCGGCCGACGCCGCAGCGGCGCACGTTCACGTTCCTCGACGACGCCGGCGAGCGCACGATCACGGTGCTCGGCGAGCGGATCGTGCCGTGGACCTCGGACCCGCTGCCGTGGGACGAGCTCGCGCAGTTCGACGGGATCTACCTGACGGGCGGCGACGCCGGCGCCGTCCGCGCCGCGCGCGCCGCGCGCGCGCTCGTCGCGACGCCGCGCGCGATCGAGGCGCTCGCGGGGTCCGGCGTCCGGCTCGACGTGCTCGTCCGCAGCGCGAACGATCCGGGCGAGGCCTACGAGCCGGGGATGCTCGATCCCGCCCCGCGCTTCGTCGTCAGCACGCGCGGC
>JAHWJE010000157.1 GCA_019348575.1 Actinomycetota bacterium
TCCGCGTCGTGCAAAACCGCCTCCCGCCGCCGGCCTCGATCAGTCTGTTGCTTCCCCTAGGGAAACCTATGGCGATATTCGCCCCCGATCATCAGAAGAAGCGTCGCTATTTGCGGGGTTTCGGTTCGGTTATGAGTGCCAACGCGCCAGCGAAGCCGGGCGCGAGCGCCAGACGACAGCACGAGAGCCGTGGCTAGCTACGTCAGACGACCGGCCTTCAGCGGACCCACCGCCTACCCAGCGCCAGGCGCTACGGCCGCGGGAAGCGAAACGTGCGGGCGCGGCGATGCACGCCGCCCGTCCAGCGCTGCGCGCGGGAGATCGCCGCCTGCGGCTCGCTGCGCGCAGCACGCCGGAAGCTGACGTCCGGCAGCATGCGCAGCACCATCGACCGCAGCGTCATCGCCTCGGCCACGGCGGCCTGATCGATCACGTAGTGCCCGTCGGCGACGAGCTGCTTGAGGACCTTCACTCGCGGGTTCATCGTCATACCTTCCGTGGCTTCGCGAGCTACATCGGCAGCACCGGCACGAACGCGATCAGGCGCGCGACAGACTCGACGGACGTGTGAACGACGGGCGCCCTCAGGCCCCGAGCGCGGCGAGGATCGCCTCGCGCTCGCCCTCGTCGGCCTCGGCCCGCGACCCGTAGGTCGCGCGCTCGCCGCGCGCGTGCGCCCCCCAGTTGCTCAGCGCGAGGTCCAGCGCCTCGATCGGCAGCTCAGCGGCGTCCGCCAATGCCCGCGCGCGCCGCTCGAGCAGAACGGTGTCGCCGATCCCGAAGACGCGCTTGGCGGCGAGCGTCGTCGCGTCGTCGCCGAACCTCAGCGCCGTCGCGCGCAGCTCCACCACGTCGAGGTGCCCGAGCGACACGAGCAGCTCGTAGCGCGCCGGGCGACCGAAGCCCGGCAGCGACAGGCGCTCGAACACGCGGTCGAAGCGCCGCTCCGGCGTCCAGCCGGCCTCACCCGCGAACGCGGCCTGCTGGCTTCCGGCGCGCCGCGCCCACGCGCGGTACGCGAGCACCGTCTTCTCGGCGCTCGCCGGATCGGCCACCTGCGAGCGCGGGCCGCGCGCGACGTCCAGCCGCGGAAGCTCGCCGGACGCCCACGGCACGTGCGCGTCGCGGATCGCGGCGAACGGGTCCTCCGCCGCCTCGAGCGGGCAGATGTACGCCACGAGGAACGCGAGCCACAGCGCCTCCTCGGGGTCGTCCATCGTCACGATGTCGGCGTACAGCCCGGGCGGGTCGTCTGCGAACTCCTCCAGGCGGGCGCCGGCGAACGCAAGCTCGGCGGCCAGCCGCTCGGCGTCGGCGGTCGCCTTGAGCCCGGGGACGAGCTCGCAGCGGTAGCCGTCGTCGGCGGCCTGCGCGACCTGGCGCACCCGCACGGCGCTGCTGCGCGCCGTCCGCGTCGCGCCGCCGCTCGCCGAGCGCGCGCGCGTGGCGGGCGCCCGCACGGGTCGCTTCGCCGCCCGCGGCGAAGGCTCGGCCGGGCGACAGATCGGGCAGTTCTGGAGGAACCTGTTGTGGCGACAGAAGGTGGGCGGCACGGCCGTCCAGTCTAGGCCGCCGCGATCGGCGCCAGCGGCCGGCGGGCGCCGATCGGGAACTACGTCGCCGGCTGCGCCAGATCGGCTGCGAGCCGCTCGATCCCGCCGAGGAAGACGCGCGTCGCGAAGCGCGTCGCGCCCTCCACGTCGGGCGGCTCGCGCTGGATCATCGCGACGCCGACCTCGAGCGCGCTGCCGACCATCGCCGCCGCCATGTACTCGGCGTCGAGCTTCGGGACGATGCCGATCTTCATCGCCCTGCGCAGGTCGGCCGCCAGCTCGTCGATGCCGGCCCCGAAGATCGGCTCGTCGAACATCGTCCGGATCGTGCCGCTGTTGCGGCGCATGAGCGCGAACGCCTCGGGATCGTCGGCGAGGAAGCCGAAATACTCGCGGTAGCCCGCGGCGACGAACTCCTCCAGCGAGTGGGCCTCGCGGCGGGCGGCCTGGACCCGGGCGCGCACCTTCTCGGCGCTCTCCTCGAGGACCGCGCGAAACAGCGCCTCCTTGTCGGAGAAGTAGTTGTAGAACGTGCCGCTGGCGAGGTCCGTGCGGCGGATGACGTCGCGCACGGAGGCGCCGCCGAAGCCCACCTCGGCGAACACCGCGCGCGCGGCATCGAGGATCGCGGCGCGGTTGGCGGCCTTCGTGGCCGCGCGGCGGCCGCCGGTGTCGGCCGCGACGCTCACCTCGTCACGACCGTCGAAGGGGGCGCGGCGATGCCCGCGCGGCGCGGCACCGGCAGGGTGTGTCCGGCGGCGGCCGCGCGAGCGGCGCCGCGCCGGCGCTCGCGCCGCAGATCGAACAGGTAGGAGTCGAAGTCGACCTGGATCGTGTGGCGCTCCGACGCGACGTAGCGCCTTCGCATGCGCGCCTGCTCGCGGCGGATGTCGGCCTCCATCGCGCGCGGCGACGGCAGGTGGTACTCGCCGCGCAGGTACTCGGCGATCCATTGCCCCTGCGCCTCGGCGAGCGGCATCGTGGCGCCGAGCGGCTGCAGCAGCCCGACGAACGCGAGGCTCGGGTTGCGCGGGGCGAAGACGCGCCGAAACAGCTCGATCCGGTTGCCGGGCGCGGCGAGGAAGCCGGGGTGAAAGAACGGAAACGAGATCCGGTAGCCCGTGCAGTAGATGACGACGTCGGCATGCACCCGCGCGCCGTCGGCGAACTGCACCCAGTCCGGCCCGAGCCGCGCGATGTTCGGCCGCGGCGTGATCGTGCCGTGCGTGATGCGGTCGAGAATCCGCCCGGAGATCGTCGGGTGCGCCGCGCCGAAGCGATGGTCGGGCTTGGGCAGGCCGTAGCGCTCCGGGCGCCCGGTGTGCAGGCGGATGATCCTCTCGAAGATGCGGGCGCCCAGCCAGTGCGGGACCTTCGGCGTCGTGAACAGCTGATCGAGCGGCCGGCCGAAGAGGTACTTCGGGACGATCCACGCGCCGCGGCGGGCGGCGAGCTGCGTCGACCGCGCGACGTAGCTGGACTCGACGGCGATGTCCATCGCGCTGTTGCCCATGCCCAGCACGACGACGTCCTTGCCGGCCAGGAACTCGTTGTCGCGGTAGTCGTGAGCATGCATCTGGACGCCCTCGAACGTCTCGCTGCCCGCAAACGCGGGCTCGGGCCAGCGCCTGTCCCAGTGGTGGCCGTTGGCGACGAGCAACATGTCGTACTCGCGCGACTCGCCGTGCTGGTCGCGCAGCAGCCAGGTGCCGTCCGCGCGCTGTCGGGCATGCTCGACGGTCGTCTCGAAACGGATCCGGTCGCGCAGGCCGAAGTGGTCGACGTAGGCGTCGAAGTACGCGGCGATCTGGGTGTGATGGGGGAAGTCCGGATAGGACTTCGGCATCGGGAAGTCCGAGTACTGCATGCGCTCGCGCGACGTGTTGATGTGCAGGTCGCGGTAGGCCGCCGACATCCCGTTGCGGTTGCCGAAGACCCAGTTGCCGCCGACGCGGTCAGACGCCTCGTAGCAGTCGAACTCGAGCGCGCGCTCCTGCAGCGCCTTGGCCGCCGCGATCCCCGAGGAGCCGGCGCCGATGATCGCGGCTGTGGGCAGCGTGGGCATGTGGTCGGCGGGGCCTCCGGGACGCAGAACGTGACGTGCGCGTCACTTTACTGCGACGGCGCGCTGCGCCGCCAACAGCACCCGCTCGATCTCGGCGCCGAACGTCCGTTCTCGCCCCTCCGCGAGCCTGCTGCGCGCGGCGTCGAAGCCCAGCCAGACCGGGTCGCGGCCGGGCTCGGCGGGCAGGTCGTCGCGCTCGACCTCGAGCACGAACGCAGCGACGACGTCGTCGCCGTAGCGATACTCGGCGATCGGCTCGCTGCCGATTCGCCCGGCCGCGCCGGCCTCCTCGATCGCCTCGCGCGCCGCCGCCTCGGCCTGGGTCTCGCCGCGGTCGCACCCGCCTTTGGGAAACGTCCAGCGCTCGCCGTCGCTCGTGCGCACGAGCAGGAACTCGAGTTCGCCGCCGGCGCACTGCCGCAGCGCGACCGCCGCGACGACGCGGCGGCGCGCCGACGCGCGGGTGAAGCGCCGCAGGATCGAGGCGAGGCGCGGCATCGTCAGGCGCTCGTGCCGAGCCGCCGCGAAGCGAGGAGCTAGCGGTCGAGGGGCGGGGTGCCGGGATCCGTCAGCCCGCCGCCGCGCGAGCGGCGGACGGCGTAGACGACTGCGACGGCGACGATGAACGACAGCAGAAAGCCGGCGTTGCGGTTGAAGAGCGCGCGAGCGATGAAGCCGGCGAACAGCGAGCTGCCGATGCCGATCGCGATCGTCATCCCGATCCCCATCGGGTCGCGGCCGGGCAGGGCCAGCCGCGCGAGCCCGCCGACGATCAGGCCGATCAGGCACAGGATGAGAAGGTAGGCGATGAACTCCATCGGTGGTGCTGACCTACCCGGTGCGCCGCCGCGCTACGCCGGCACGCCGGGTCCGACGCGCTGCGGGGGTCCCGCAGGGCCTTCGTCGGCCGAGCCGGCATACGCGTCGTCGGCGTCCAGCGTGCCGAGGTAGCGGTCGACCATCCGCGCGCACTGGCGCCCCTCGTTGATCGCCCACACGATCAGCGACTGGCCGCGCCGTGCGTCGCCGGCGGCGAAGATGCCCTCGACCGAGCTCTCGTAGGCGCCGGCCCTGACGTTGCCGCGGCCGTCGCGCTCGACCCGCGCACCGGCGAGATCCTGGCGATGGTCAGCCTGCCGGGCTACGACCCCCGGCCTTTCGCGGAGGGCATCTCGCAGCAGAAGCTCGACGAGTATCTGGAGGTGGGTGTCCCGGAGCAGCAGCAGCGCTTCCCGCTGATGAATCGCTGCATGGCCAACGCCTTCCCGCCCGGCTCGACCATCAAGACCTTCATGGCGGCCGCGGGCTTGCAGGAGGGGCGGATCACCCCCGGGACGAAGACCAAGTGCCTCGGCCACATCGCCGTGCCCTGGACATGGAACGAGCTGGTGCGCGACCAGTACTGGTGCTGGACACGCGACGCCAGCCATGGGGACCAGGACGTCCGGCTGGCCCTCGCCGACTCGTGCGACGTCTTCTTCTAC
>JAHWJE010000158.1 GCA_019348575.1 Actinomycetota bacterium
ACATCGGCGACGCGATCTGGTGGCACGTCCACGCGGGCGGCGCGCTGTTCCCCGACGCCGCCCACAGCTACGAGCTGCCGCGCGCGGAGGCGATGAAGATCGCCGGGCTCGTCTGCTTCTCCGGCGAGGGCATGACGACGGAGCTGGGGGCTGACACGAGGCGCTCGGGGCGCGCGACGCCGCCCGCTGCCGAAGCGCTGGCCGGCTAGCTCGCCCGCTCGCCCTCGGAGGGCGGCGACCCGACCGGGATCATCCGCTCCTCGGAGGAGACGGCGTCGACGACCTCGGCCTCCTCGGCTTCCTTCTCCTCGAGGTGGTCGCCGTCGCAGAGCACGCGGAAGTTGCCGGTCACGCCGCCGTCGGCGTGGATCGTGATCCCGGGCAGGACCTCCTCGCCCTCCTCGAAGCCCAGCCGCTCCATGTCGAAGTGCGCCAGCCCGATCCCGTGCGCGGTGTGCGTCGGGTTCTCGCGGTCATGCGAGTTCAGCGCGATCGCAAATGCGCGCAGGTTGGCGGCGACCTTCTCGGTGCGCGTCGGCATCAGGATTAACCGTAGCGCGGATCAGGCGTCGATCAAGACGCCCGGGTTCAGCACGCCGGCCGGGTCGACCGCGCGCTTGGCGGCGCGCAGCGCGGCGGCGAACGGGTCCGGGCGCTGGCGGTCATACCAGGGCCGGTGGTCGCGCCCGACGGCGTGGTGATGGGTGATCGTGGCGCCCGCGGCGAGCAGCGCGTCGCTCACGACCGCCTTGATCTGCGCCCACTGCTCGACCTCGGCGCCGCGCCGCGCCGGCGCCAGCACCGTGAAGTACGGCGCCGGCCCGTCGGGATAGACGTGCGAGATGCGGCACGTGATCCGCCCGCCCGCGCCGATCGCCTCGCCCGCCGCCGCGACGACGGCGCCGTGCAGCGCCGCGAAGCGCTCCCACGTCACGGCCGTCTCGAACGTCTCGGTGAGGATTCCCATCGCGACGAACGCGTCGCGCAGGTAGGGCGCGCGGAAGAACGCCGCGCGCCAGGCGCCGACGGCGTCACCGCTGCCCGCCGGGTCGCCGGTGAAGCGCGGCCGGCGGACCGCGCGCTCGTCCCACTCGCCCCCCGCCTCGGCGCAGATGTGCAGCCCGCGGTCGAGCAGCTCTCCGACGGGGAGGATCGCCTCCGACGCGCCCTCGAAACCGAGCACGAGCAGCGCCGCCGTGCCGTCGGCGGCGCCTGCCATGCGCGCCTCCTCGGCGTCGATCAGCCGGCAGTTGGAGGGCCGCAGCCCCGACTGCGAGATCGCTCGCAGCGCGTCGATCCCCGCCTCGAACGAGCCGAAGCGCACGGCCGCCAGCGAGTGCGCCTGCGGCCGCGGCCGGACCCGCACCCAGGCCTCGGTGACGACGCCGAGGACGCCCTCCGAGCCGAGCAGCATCGCGTCGGGCGAGACGCCCGCGCCCGAGCCCGGCAGCCGTCGCGACTCCCACGTGCCGTTCGGGGTGATCGCGCGCACCGACTCGACGAGGTCGTCGATCCGCGTCTCGGCCGTCGCGAAGTGCCCGCCCGCGCGCGTCGCGACCCAGCCGCCGAGCGTCGAGAGCTCGAAGGACTGCGGGTAGAAGCGCAGCGTCAGGTCCAGCGCGCGCAGCTGGTTCTCGAGCACCGGCCCCAGCGCGCCGGCCTGGATCAGCGCGGCGTGCGAGACGTCGTCGATCTGCAGCACGCGGTCCATCGCAGAGAGGTCCAGCGACACGACGCCGTCGAAGCACGGCGGGACGTCGCAGGTGACCCCGCCCGTCACGCTCGTCCCGCCGCCGAAGGGCACGACGGCGACGTTCGCGCCCGCCGCCCACTCGAGCACGGCCTCGACGTCGCGCTCGCCGCGCGGGCGCGCGACGACGTCGGGCGCGAACTCGAACCGGCCGTAGAAGCCGCGCACCACGTCGCAGTAGGACTTGCCCCACGCGTGCGCCGCGCGCGAGTACGGGTCGCCGGCGCAGATCGAGCGAAGCGCCGCGGGCGCCGCGACGCGCGGCTCGCGCAGGACCACGTCCTGCAATGCGACCGGCTCGCGCACCGCGCCGTCGCCCGCGATCCGCAGGTGCTCCTCGAGCCCGGGCGCGGCGGCCTTCAGCTGCTCGGCGGACCATCCGTCGTCCTCATAGCCCCAGCCCCAGTGCTTGCGCCTGCGCATCTGCGCGACGATAGTCCCGGGTCATGCCTCCTCGCGTGCTCATCTTCACCGCCTCGATCGGTGCCGGCCACGACAGGCCCGCCGAGGTGCTCGCCGGTGCGCTGCGCGAGCACGGCGCCGCCGTCGAGGTCGTCGACGGCCTCGAGCTCGCCGGACCCGTCGCGCGCAGGATCATCGAGGGCGCCTCGAAGCTCGACTCGACCGCCGGCAGGCTCGCGTTCAACGCCGGCTACGTTCTCGCCACGCGCGTCGGCCCGGTCCGGCGCGCCGGCTCCGCCGCGCTGGACCGGCTCGCCCGCCGCGGCTTCGAGACGTTCCTGCGCGACCACCGCGCCGACGTCGTCGTCTCGACGTATCCGCTCTGGTCGCAACTGCTCGGGCGCATGCGACAGGACGCGGCGCTCGCGACGCCGGTCGTCAGCGCGATCACCGATCTCGCGGCGCTCGAGCTGTGGGCGCACCCGGGGATCGACCTGCACCTCGTCAGCCATCCCGAGTCGGCCGGCGAGGTGCGCGAGGTCGCCGGGGCGGACGCCGCGGTCGAGGCCGTCCACGGCCTGACCGACCTGCGCTTCACGAGCCCGCCGGAGCGCAGCGCGGCCCGCACCGAGCTGGGGCTGCCCACGCGCGGCTCGCTCGTCGTCGTCTCCGGCGGTGGCTGGGGCATGGGCGACCTGCCCGCCGCGACCGACACCGCGCTGCACTACGGTGCCGACACCGTCGTCGTGCTCGTCGGCCGCAACGAGCGCGCGCGCCGGCGGCTGCAGGAGGCCTACGCGCAGGACGACCGCGTGCAGGTCTGGGGCTTCACCGACAAGATGGTCACGCTGCTGTCGGCCGCCGACGTGCTGATCCACTCCACGGCCGGGCTGACGGTCCTCGAGGCGCTGATGTGCGACTGCCGCGTCATCTCCTACGGCTGGGAGCGCGGACACATTCGCGTCAACAACCGCGCCTACGAGCGGCTCGGGATGGTCTCCGTCGCCCGCAACCGCCCGCAGCTCGCGCACGCCCTGATCCATGCGCTCGCGGCGCCGCCGGTCGGCGCGCAGGTACCGGAGCTTCCGGCTGCGGCCGATCTCGTGCTCGGGCTGACCGAGCGCGAGCCCGTGCACGCGGGCTGACGCGGCCTGGCGCGCGCAACGGATCGAGCGCGAACTATCGTTGCCGGCATGCATCAGCCGGCCATCCTCGCGCGCGGCCACTGGCCCGCCGAGCGCGTGCACGCGCGCTGGCACGAGGAGCACTACGAGCCGCCGCAGGACAAGGCGGTCGCGGCGGACGCCGCGATCGCCGCGCTGCGCGAGCGCGGGTCGCCGAGCCACGACGGCCTGTCGGCGCGGCTGCTGGCGCACGCCGAGCAGGGCGACGAGCTGCTGCTCGAGCTGCAGCCCGTGCGCTGGGCGCTGCGGCTCGTCGACGGCGACGCGTCGCACTCGATCGCCGCGCTCGCCGTCACGCGTTCGGCCGACGGGCGCTGGCTCGCCGGCCGCCGCGCCCCGTGGCTGTCGTCGTGGCCGGGGCGCTGGGCGCTGGGCGCCGGCGGCGCGGTCGACGTCGGCGAGAGCCCGGCCGAGACGCTCGCGCGCGAGCTCGACGAGGAGTGGGCCGTGCAGCCCGAGCGCCTGACGGTCGAGGCGCTCGTGCGCCTGCCACACCAGCTCGTCATGGTCGTCGGCCTGGCCTGGCTGCCCGACGGCGCCGAGATCGAGATGGACGACGAGCACGACGACTATGCGTGGTGGCCCGCCGAGGTCGCCGACTGGCCCGCCGAGGCCGACGAGCCGCTGCGGCGGATGGGCGCGCTGCTGGCGGCGCACAGCCGATGAGCCGGCTGCTGCGCTTCGAGCGCCTGAAGTGGGCGTCGTTCGCCCACTCGGCCGTCTACACGGTGCTGCTCGTCGTCTGGCTCGTGCCGGGCCTCGCCGGCCTCGAGGCGGTCTTCGGCATGGCGCACGGCCTCGGCTGGATCGCGATGTCGCTTGCGTGCATCGCCGCGCTGCGCCTGCGCGTGATCGACCTGCGGCTGGCGGTCGCCGTCGCGGTGCTCGGCGGGATCGGGCCGTTCATCGGCTCGTACGAGTTCGTGCGCCAGTCGCGCGGGGGTCGCTCGGGCAGGTCGCGCGAAGCGCCCGGCTTCGCCTGAGGCCGCCGATCGGCGCGCGCCGGCCGCCCCCGCCGGGTAGCCCGAGTAGATGCAGCGCTGCACACGAGCGAGCGGTCCGAAGTCGCCCGCTGCGCGGCATCGCCGGACCTTCTACAGTGGACTCAGGGCATGGCGGTGAACATGACAGTTCAGATGACGCTCCCGCCGATGGGCGAGTCCGTCCGCGAGGGCACCGTCCTGGAATGGCACAAGCAGGAGGGCGAGCCGGTCGAGGCCGACGAGACGCTCGTCGAGGTGTCGACGGACAAGGTCGACGCGGAGGTTCCGGCGCCCGCGTCGGGAACCCTCGTGAAGATCCATGCCGGCGAGGGCGAGACGGTCGCGGTCGGCGCGGTGCTCGCCGAGATCGCCACGGACGGCAGCGCTCGCGCGGCGGCGGCGCCCGACGGTGCGCAGCGCGCCGTCGAGGACGAGCCGCCGGCGGGCGCCGGCGACGGGGCGTCGCCGGCGGATGGGGCGCTCGTCGACATCGTCACGCCCGCGGGCGGCGAATCCGTCCAGGAGGGCACGATCCTCGAATGGACCGTGCAGGTCGGCGACCCCGTCGAGGAGGGTCAGACGGTCGTCGAGCTGTCGACCGACAAGGTCGACATGGAGCTGGCGGCGCCCGTCGCGGGCACGATCGCGGAGATCCTCGCCGCCGCGGGAGAGACCGTCACCGTCGGCGACGTCATCGCCCGCGTCGCCCCGCGCGACGGCAACGGCGCCTCAGCCGCGCGCTCGGCGGCGGCCGATCCGGGCGCCGCGCACGATCCCC
>JAHWJE010000159.1 GCA_019348575.1 Actinomycetota bacterium
GCGCGTGCTGCCGTCGATCACGCCGGTCAGGACCTCGGTCACCGTGTCGGCGATCGCCGGCTCCAGCACCTGCGAGCACGACGGCGTCTTCACCTCGATCGGGCGCCCGGCGGAGTCGAGGATCTCCGTGACCGGACGAGGCGGGCAGTAGAGCCCGTGCGCCGCGAAGGCGGCGTACGCCGCGGCCATGCTCAGCGGGCTGACCTCGTTGCTGCCGAGGACGAAGGAGCCGGCGCGCAGCAGCGGCGCCGAGGGGGTGCCCTTCTCGAACTGCCGCAGCCCCATCGCCTCGGCCAGCGCGGCGGCCGATGCCTCGCGGGAGGTCAGCGCCCGCATCCGGCGTCGGCCGGCGTCGGCCATCCGGCGGTAGCGGTCGGGGTCGCGCTCGGCGACCCGGGCGGCCCGGGGCCCCAGCCTTCCCGCGCAGATCGCCTCGACGGACGCCTCGACCCAGTGCGTCCCGGGGGTCATGAAGATCGGAAGCGAGCTGCCGATCAGGAGGTGCTCGAAGCCGCCGACGGCGTTCTCCTCGAGCCAGGTCCACTCGCGCTCGTCGAGCATGTCGCGCGGCCCGCGCTCGAGCACCCGCGCGGCGCGCGAGTCCACCATCAGCAGGCGCGTGCCCTCGCCCAGGTCGCGGTGGTAGCTCCAGCGCGCGCAGTCGGGATCGCGGTCGGCGCGGTAGGCGAACTCGCGCAGGGCGGGGCCGCCGTCGTCGGCGTCCTTGACCCGCCGCAGCAGGTCGTCCTCGCGCAGCTCGCCGGGCGTGAGGTTCCCGAGGTGCTGGTAGACCCAGTACGACATGTAGGCGCCGAGGATGCGCTCCTCCCACCACGGCTTGGCGCGCATCTTCGCGATCCATGCCGCGGAGATGTTCCAGTCGTCGTGGACGTCGTGGTCGTCGAAGATCATCGCGCTGGACACCGTCGACAGCAGCCATCGCAGCGCGGGGTCGCTCCAGCTCTCGCGGTACAGCGAGGTGTACTCCTCGAAGTCTCCGACCTCGTCGGGGGGTGGGCCGCCGGCGCCCCGGCGCGACGCGATCAGCTCCTTGGTCTTCGGCGAGACCTCGTCGGCGTAGACCTGGTCGCCGAGCAGCAGGAAGGCGTCGGGCCACTCCGAGCAGGGCTCGTGGCGCATCCGCTCGACGAGCGCCAGCAGCGCATCCACCTCACGCCCGCGTGGATCCTCGTCCTTCCTGAGGACGTACGGCTTGACATGTGGCACCGAAACGCGGCAGGAGCCGAACGCCAGCCGCAGCGATTCGTCCTCGGTGTGGGTGCGGATGACGCACGGCGGGTACGGATCGCCGGGCGGCGGCCAGCACGCGACGCCGTCGAGCGAGACCTCGTAGGGCAGCGTGCTGGCGGGGGCGAGGCCGTCGAGCACGACCAGCGCGTAGTGGTGCCCGGCGATGGTGAAGCTCGAGGCCGTGCGTCCGAGCACCGCGACCTCGCATGGCGCGTCGGTCTCCGCCCACACCGTCGCCTCGGTGTCCGAGACGTAGCGCAGCAGCGGTCCGAGGACGAGACGGGGCACGGCGCGAGTCGGTGCTCTACCCCGCCGCGCCGAAGCCCACCCGGTGCTCGTCGCGCGAGGTGCGCACGTACAGCACCTGGCCGAGGTTCAGCCGGATCGTCCCGTCGTCGACGGTGAGGTCATGCCACTCGCCGCCCTTGAGGGCCTGCAGCAGGTTGTCGAGGTCGTCGTCCTCGACGCGCACGGCCAGCACCTGCGCGCTGGCCGACAGCCCGATCGTCACGCGTTGCAGCGCCATCAGTGCAGCTCCGCCGGCTGGACGATCTCGGTCAGCAGCCCGCCCGCCGTCTTCGGGTGCAGGAAGGCCACGCGTGAGTTGCGGATCCCGATCCGCGGGGTCTCGTCGATGAGCTTCATGCCGGCCTCCTTCAGCGCCGCGAGCGTCGCCTCGATGTCGTCGACCTGGTAGGCGACGTGGTGCATCCCTGGTCCCTTCTTGGCGATGAACTTCCCCACCGGCGTGTCCGGCCCGGTCGCCGCCAGAAGCTCGACGTGGTTCTCGCCGACGTCGAGCAGCACGGCCTCGACGCCCTGCTCGGCAACGGTCTCGCGGTGCACGAGCGTCATGCCGTAGTCGCGCTCGTAGAGCTCCAGCGACGCGTCGATGTCCTCGACGGCGACGCCGATGTGATCGAGGCGCTTGAACATGCGCGCATCCTAGTGGCGCGTCCGATCGCGCGCCGCCGCGCATCACGGGCCCGGCGGGGCCTCGGACGCGCGTGCGTGGCGCGGGTCCTCCTGCGGCCCGGGCGCCGCCGCGGCGACGACGCGCAGGCCCTGCTGGCCGCCGCTGCGCTCCATCCGCGGCACCCCCTCCATGATGCGGTCGATGTCGGGCCGCTCGAGCACCTCGTTCTCCAGCAGCGCGCGGGCGAACTCCTCGAGCTTGTCGCGCCGGCGCGTCAGCAGCTCGTGCGCCGCGCGCTGCCCCTCGAAGGCGAGCTCCTGCTGCTCCTCGTCGCGCACGCGGCGAAACTGCTCGGAGCCGGCGTCGGTCTCGGCGATCGCGCGCTGCGCCGTGCCGGGGGTCCCCATCGCGTACTCGTAGACCATCGCGCGGGCGATCTCGGCGACGCGCTTGAGGTCGTCCGACGCCCCGGTCGTGACCTCGCCGAAGACGATCTGCTCGGCTATGCGACCGCCGAGCAGCACCGTCATGTGATCGATCAGCTCCTCGCGCGTCTTGAGATAGCGATCCTCGTCGGGCAGGTTGAGCGTGTAGCCCAGCGCCCGGCCGCGAGGGACGATCGAGATCTTGTGCACGCGGTCGACGCCGGGCAGCAGCTCGGCGCACAGCGCGTGCCCCGCCTCGTGGTAGGCGACGACGCGCTTCTCGTGCTCGTTGAGGATCCGCCGCGACTGGACGCCGGCGATGACCCGCTCGAGCGCCTGGTCGAAGTCCTCGCGGCTCAGCGCCAGCCCCTTGCGCCGCGCGCAGCGGATCGCCGCCTCGTTGGCGAGGTTCGCGAGGTCGGCGCCGGTCAGGCCGCTGGTCTGCGCCGCGACGTTGGCGAGGTCGACGTCGTCGCGCAGCGGCTTGTCGCGCGTGTGCACGCCGAGGATCCGC
Organism: Actinomycetota bacterium; assembly: GCA_019348575.1. The sequence continues at coordinate 3,107 of JAHWJE010000159.1, forward strand.
TCGCGGCCGCTGATGTCGGGCGGGGACACGAACACCTGACGGTCGAAGCGCCCGGGTCGCAGCAGCGCCGGATCGAGCTTCTCGAGCAGGTTCGACGCCGCCATGACGACGACGTCGCCGGTCGAGTCGAAGCCGTCCATCTCGACGAGCAGCTGGTTGAGCGTCTGCTCGCGCTCGCCCGAGAAGTCCGAGCCGCGGCGCCCGCCGACGGCGTCGAGCTCGTCGATGAAGATGATCGCCGGCGCATGCTTGCGCGCCTCGCGAAACAGCCGCCGGATGCGTGCCGCGCCGAGCCCCGCGAACATCTCCACGAACGACGCCGCCGACTGCGAGAAGAACTGCGCGCCGGACTCGTGCGCGACGGCCTTGGCGAGCAGCGTCTTGCCCGTGCCGGGCGGCCCGTGCAGCAGGACGCCGGCGGGCACGCGCGCGCCGAGCTTGGCGAACTCCTTGGGGTTGCGCAGGAACTCGACGACCTCGCGCAGCTCGTCCTTGGCGTCGTCGACGCCGGCGATCTCCTCCCAGCCGATCGATGTCTTGACCTCGGGCTTGATCTGCACCGGCTTCGTGCGCGGCATGAGCTTCAGCGTCCGCCACAAGAAGAAGCAGATGAGGAACATGAAGAGGATCGTGAAGACGCCCGACCACTCCAGGCCGAAGTCCTTGATGTCGTCCAGAAGGCTCTGCTCGGGCAGCGCTGGTGGGGCGGCGTTCATGCGGTCCTGCCTGCGGCGTCCATGCCTTGTGCCTTTCGTTGGTTATCCGCTCGGCGGCGGCTCGACCCGCAGGATCTCGGCGAGCGCCGCGCGCCCGACCTCGAGCTGTTGCTCGCTCGGCTCGCGCGTGCCCAGCAGACGCTGCAGCTCGTGGCCCGGACGGCGCAGGGCGCGCGCGGCGGCGCTGCCGGCGTGGCGCTCGGTCCAGACGAAGACCTCGACGGCGATCCCCAGCGACGCCAGCCCGACGGCGAACTGGGCGGCGGGCCCGGGGCGGTCGAGCGTGTGGCGCAGCAGCGCGGCGCCCGCGAGGTTGGAGGCCAGCAGCGGTGCCATCAGGTGCGAGCCGCAGCGGTCGTGCTCCTTGGCGGCGTCGGCGGCGTCGGCCTGATCGTCCTCGTAGGCGGCGATCGCCTTGTGCTCGACGCCGTGGTACTCGGCAAGCTCGCCGCCGCGCAGCGCGACGACGCTTGGCAGCAGCGAGACGGCGGCGAGCACCGCCTCGGCGCCGGTGCCGCCCTGCAGGCGGCTGCGCAGCAGGCGCCCGCCGCCGGCGGCGGCCAGCATCGAGCCGAGCACCCGGGCGTCCTGGAAGGGCAGCTTCGCCTCGGGCAGCGCCCGCTTGACCAGCGGGATGACGACGATCGCCTCGCCGAGCCGGACGACGCCGCGCACGCCGGCGAGCTTCTCGACGCCGCGCACGCGCGGCTTGCGCCCCGACGCCGTGCCGATCGACCCGTCGCGGCGGCGCACGGCGGCGGCCCAGTGCGTCGGGCCGTGGACGAGCAGCCCGTTGCGCAGCGCCATGCCGCCGAGTCGCAGCTTCTCAGCCACCGAGCAGCTCCTCGCAGATGTCGCGGAAGAACCTGGCCGCGAAGCCGAGATCGCGAACGTCGATGCGCTCGTCGGCGGCGTGGATGAGGGGAGCTGTCTCGTAGAGGCTCATGTGGCGCTGCGGGAAGAAGCCGTACGCGACGCATTCCGGGAACGCGTCGCGGAACGTGCGCGAGTCGGTGAATCCCGGAAGGATCGTCGGAACGACGCGCGACCCTGGATCGTTCGTCCGCATCCAGCCCTCGATCGCGTCCATCAGCGGCGAGCGGACGGGCGACGCGTTGCCGACGACCTGCTCGGTGAACTCCAGGCGATAGCCGTCCTCGCCGAGCACCTCGCGGATGCGCTGCAGCGCGTGCTCCTCGCCGAGCCCCGGCGGGACGCGGCAGTCGACGCGCAGCTCGGCGCTGGC
>JAHWJE010000015.1:0-7661 GCA_019348575.1 Actinomycetota bacterium
CGTTCTCCAGCCATTGGGTCCACGCAGTGGGGATGGCATCCCCCCCTGCTGCGGCGCCGAGAACGGCACACGCCATCGCAGCGATCGTGTCGACGTCGCCGCCGACGGCCAGCGCAAGGACGACGCCCTCCTCGTAGTCCCCCGCCACCGCCGCGATCCACAGCGCCGCGGCAACCGAATGGCTCGCCCGCACGTCCGTGCCGATCGCGCGGACGACGAGCACGGCGAAGGCGGCCGGCAAGCTGCGGCTGACGTTCCGCCTGTCGCGCGCCGCGGAGCGCTCGTTGCGGCGCACGCTGGCGTCGCGCCGGACGGGGCGGACGTCGGGGGTGCTGCGCGTGACGTTCACGCGTACGGGCGCGACGAAGCGCACGCGCAACAAGGCGCTGTCGATCACGATCGCGGCGGTGCGCCTGCCCCGGCCCTGAGGTGCCCGGCGCGCTGGTGAGCGTCCCGCCAGTCGGCGGCGCGCTTGAAGGGCGCCGCCGGCCGGGCCTCAGCGACGTAGCTCGATCCGGCGGCTGACCGTCCTGGCGTGCCGGCCGTGTCCGTCGCGGTGAGGCACAGCGTGGCCTGCAGCGGGCGGCCGGGGCGCAGCCTGCGCGCGGCGGCAGTCCAGCGGGCGAAGACGTAGGTCCGGCCGGCTGCGGCCAGTCCCAGGAGCCGCGCGCGAGCACGACGTGTGCGCGGCGCAGCCCGGCGCGGCGCGCGGCGATCGGCCCGCGTTTGGCGTGTGGAGCCGCGATCGGTGGGCGCGAACCTTGCCCGCGACGCTCAACCGCCCGCGCCCGCGAGGTGCCGGTAGAGCACGAGCAGCCCGTCGATGTCCTGCACCTCGCCGTCCAGGCGCGGCACGACGATCGGGTCGGGGTCGTCGAGCTCCGTCTTCAGGCGCTCGATCGCCGCGGCGTTGCGGGCCGCCAGCAGCTGCAGGTCCTCGGCGCTCTGCGCGACCTTCGCCGCAAGCGCGTCGCCGAGCGCGTCGCGCAGCCCCGCCCGGATCGCGACAGGGTCGCCGTGCTCGTCGTCGCCGAGCAGCGCGGCCCGGTTGACGATCAGCCCGCCGAAGGGCATCCGCGCCTCGCGCAGCTTCTGGCGGAAGAAGATCGCCTCGGCGACCGGCTCGCGCTCGGGCGAGGCGACGATGAGAAACGTCGTGGCGGGATCGGCGAGCAGCGCCTTGACGGCAGCCGCGCGCTCGCGGAAGCCGTCGATCAGCCCGCCCATCGCGCCAAAGAGGACCGAGACGTCGTCGAGCAGGTCGACGCCGGTGAGCTTGCGGAGGATCCCGAACACGACGCCCGTGCCCGCGCTCATGACGCGCGCGGCGATCCCCGTCGGCACGAGGAAGAGCCTCAGCGCGCGCCCTTCGAAGAAGTCCGTCAGCCGGTCGGGCGCGTCGAGGAAGTCCAGCGCGTTGCGCGACGGCGGGGTGTCGAGCACGATCGCGTCGTAGTCGCCGTCGCGGTCGAGCTCGTAGAGCTTTGCCACCGCGCTGAACTCCTGCGAGCCGGCGATCGCGCTCGACAGCTGCGCGTAGATCCGATTGCCCAGCACGTCCTCGCGGGTGCGCTCGTCGGGGGCGAGCCTGGCGATCAGCCCGTCGAAGGTCGCCTTGGGGTCGAGCATCATCGCCCACAGCTCGCCGCGCATCTCGATGCCGTGGCCCTCGAGCACGGCGGGATCGACCATCCGCGGCTCGTTGGCGAGCTCCGCGAGGCCGAGCGCGTCGGCGAGTCGCCGCGCCGGGTCGATCGTCACGACCGCGACGCGCTTGCCGCCCGCGGCGAGGCCGAGCGCGAGCGCCGCCGAGGCGGTCGTCTTGCCGACCCCGCCCGAGCCCGCGACGATGCAGATCCGCTTGCCCTCCAGACGGTCGGCGATCCCGCGCTGCGGGGTCACAGCTGCTGCTCGAGCTCGTCGGCGAGCAGCTCGAGGTCCGGCCCGCCGGGGTGCAGCGGCAGGTGCGCGGGCGGCTGCCCGGTGACCTTGCGCAGGCGCGCGAGCTGCGCGCGCTGGCGCAGCGCGCGGCGGTGGCCGCGCAGCGCGCGCGCCACCGCCGGATGCCCGGCGTGCGGCGCCAGCAGCGTCGCCTCGCGCGGGCTGAAGCGGTCGGGGTCGAGCATGTTGGCGACGACGCGCTCGAGCGGCAGGCCCATCCGCTCCTTCAGCGACTCGCGCAGCATCCCCGTCTCGCTGACCGCGAGCTCCTCCGCCTTGGCGACCGCGACGACCGCGGTCTGCTGGGGATCGGCGAGCATCGCGTCGATGATCCTGCCCTGGCGCGCGACCGGCCCGCCCCCGGCCGCGGCGGCGAACGTGCGCGGCGCGCTCAGCACGGCCACGCCGTGGCCCGTCGCCGGCGCGTCGACGACGACGAGGTCGTAGGCGGCGGCGCCGGGCGTGCGGCGATCGAGCTGGGCGAGCTCCCAGAGCTTGCCGACGGTCAGCAGCTCGCGCATGCCGGGCGTCGCCGCGGCGACCATCGCGAAGATCCGGCTGCGGATCAGGACGCCGGCGACGGCGCCCGAGGGAAGCTGGTCGCGCAGGTACTCCTCCAGCGCGTCCTGCGGGTCGATCGAGATGTGAAAGAGGTTCGGCGCGAGCTGCACCTCCTCGAAGGGCTGCGACCCCTCGCGGTCGAAGACGCTCGCGACGTCGCCGCGCCGGGCGACCTCGGCGACGATCGTGCGCCTGCCCGCCCGCGCGGCGACGAGCCCGAGCGCCGCGGCGACGGTCGTCTTGCCGACGCCGCCCTTGCCCGTCACGACGAGCAGGCGGCGGTCCAGCAGCGCGCTCACGACTGGGCGCCGTTGCTCGCCGGGAGCGAAGTGGCACAGATCATCGCTCGCGCTCGCTATCGGTCGGCGGGAAGCAGCGTGAACGCGTCGCCGTACAGCGGCCGGATCTGGCGAAACCGCTGCTCGTCGAACGTCACGATGCGGGTGCAGCGCAGCCGCGCCGCCACGACGATCATCGCCATCTCGGAGAGGCCCAGCGCGAGCTCGGGGTACTCGCGCTCGATCCGCTCGAGCTGCGGCACGTCGTGCGAGGTGAGTGGCTCGACGTGGAAGCGGCGCGCGGCGAGGTCCTGGAAGAAGCCGCGCCGCGCATGCGGGCCGACGCGCTCGGCGAGCAGCGCGTCGACCTGCTTGGGCACCGGTCCCGGCAGGACCAGCGCCCCGCGTTCGCCTCGCAGCAGCGCCTGCACGACGCGGCACCGCGCGTCGCCCGCGTCGGCGCAGGCCACGAGCGGCGGGGCGGCGAGGACGAGCGTCATTCCTCGCCGTCCCAGTAGTCCAGCGGCTGGAGGCGGCCGATCATGCCGAGGCCGCGGAAGGAGATCTTCTGCGAATCCGGATACCAGCAGATGTCGTCGTGATCGCGCGTTCCGTAGGCCAGCAGCACGACGCCGTCGTCGCCGGCCTCGAAGGCGTGCACGACGCCGGTCGCCGGCGGCCGCGTGACGATCGAGCCCGGCCGCACGGCGTGGCGCTCGTCGCCGAGCAGCAGCGTCGCGTCACCTTCCAGCACGACGAAGATCTCGTGCTCGCGCGCGTGGCAGTGGCGCACCGACGACCGCCGGCCGGGCGCAACGGTGACGTGCTGCAGGCCGCTCAGGCTGGAGCCCGCCGCACGCGCGACGTCGCGGCGCGTGCGGTGCACGGGGCCGCGATCCTGCACCGTGGGCTGCACGTCGTGCAGCGCGACGATCGTCGACGGGCGCGGCGCGAGCGGCGGCAGCTGCCCGACCGGCGGCTCGGCCTGGAAGGGATGCGGCGCGTCCTGGGGCACCCAGCGCGAGCCGATCCACGCGACCCCGGCCCGCGGCAGCAGCGTCAGCCCCGTCGGCGACCCGCTCGCGTATGCGAGCACCTCGAGCGGCTCGTCGTCGGCCGCCAGCAGCGTGTGCGGATCGCCGTCGGCGAGATGGACGATCAGGTCGCCGGCGGCGATCTCGTGCACGGCGTCGCCCTGCCAGCACAGCCCCGAGCCCGAGAGCACGTAGAAGAGCTCCTCCTCGTCGACGTGCACGTGCTGCGGCATCGACCGCCGGCCCGGAGCGATCCGGTAGCGGCTGAGCGTCGCGCCGGCAGCCCCCAGCGGGCGGCTCAGGCGCTGGCGCTCGAACTGCAGCTCACCGTGCTCACGGCCCTTCCACGGCACGTCGTCCCAGTGGTCGATCATCCGCCGCGGATGCTATTGAGGCACGTGAAGGAATCGCCCGCGCGCGTGCGAATAAGGCCCCGTGTCCGGTTTCCATAGCTCCGACGAGCCCACGCAGGCTCGCGTGATCGCGTTCGCCAACCAGAAGGGCGGCGTGGCGAAGACGACGACGACCCTCAACCTCGCCGCCGCGTTCGCCGAGCAGGGCCACCGCGTGCTGTGCGTCGACATGGACCCGCAGGGCAACCTGACGATGTCGCAGGGCATCGACCCGGACACGCTCGAGCTGTCGATGTACGACGTGCTCGTGCACCACCTCCCGATCAAGCAGGTCGTCCGCCGGCGCGAGATCGACATCGCGTGCGCCTCGATCGACCTCGCCGGCGCCGAGATCGCGATGTCGACCCAGATCGGCCGCGAGCGCTCGCTCGACAAGGCGCTGAAGGCCGTCCGGGACGACTACGACTTCATCTGCATCGACACCCCGCCGTCGCTCGGGCTGCTCACGATCAACGCCCTGACGGCCGCCGACAAGGTGATCGTCCCCGTGCAGTGCGAGTATCTGTCGATGCGGGGGCTGATCCAGTTGCAGAACACCCTTCAGATGATCCGTGAGAACCTCAATCCGGACGTGCAGATCGAGGGCATCCTGCCCACGATGACGGACATGCGCACGGTGCACGCCCAGGAGGCGATCGAGATCCTCGAGGAGAACTTCGGAGACCGGCTGTTCGCCTCGCGCATCAAGAAGACCGTGCGGTTCGCCGAGGCGCCGGTGAAGGGCATGTCCGTTCTGAAGTACGACCCGGACGGCACGGCCGCCCAGTCCTACCGCGACCTCGCGAAGGAGGTTCTCTCTCATGGCATCCGGTAAGCGCGCGAGCATGAGGGAGGGACCGCTGGCCGCGCTCTTCCGCAAGACCGAGGAGGACGCACAGGAGGCCGGGGCGGCCCCCGAGCCGGCGCCGGTCGAGGAGATCTCGCCGCGCGAGGTCCCGCACCCCTCGCTCGCCGGCCCCTCGGGCTTCGTCGAGGACGAGGAGCCGGCGATCCCGTCGCCGCAGGATCGGCTGCGCTCGGCCTTCTCGTCGGAGCTCCCGGAGAACCTGATGGAGGCGCCCGAGCCCGCGACGCCGGCCGCCGGGCGGGCGCGCCGCAAGAGCGCCGAGCAGGACCTCGGCGACGCCTTCGCGCGCGGCGACGCGGCCGATCGCCCGACCCCGTTCGGGCAGGCCAAGCCTGCCGGCCAGCCGGTGATCCGCGTCGTGGGCGTCGGCGGCGGCGGATCCAACGCCGTCAACCGGATGGTCGAGGCGCAGGTCGCGGGCGTCGAGTTCGTCGCGATCAACACCGACCTTCAGTCGCTGCAGGACTCGCTGGCCGACATCACGCTGCACATCGGCTCGACGCTGACGCGCGGGCTGGGCTCGGGCTCCAACCCCGACCTCGGGCGCGCCGCGGCGATGGAGGAGTACGACCGCATCAAGGCGCTGCTGAAGGGCTCGGACATGATCTTCATCGCCGCCGGGGCCGGCGGCGGCACGGGCACCGGCGCCGCCCCGATCGTCGCGCGGATCGCCTGCGAGCTCGGTGCGCTGACCGTCGGCATCGTCACGAAGCCGTTCGGCTTCGAGGGCTCGCGCCGGCGCGAGCAGGCCGAGCTCGGCATCCAGGCGCTCAAGGACGAGGTCGACACGCTGATCGTCGTGCCGAACAACCGCCTGCTCTCGGTGCTCGACAAGCAGACGTCGATGGTCGAGGCGTTCCGCGTCGCCGACGACGTCCTGCGCCAGGGCGTGCAGGGCATCTCCGATCTCGTGACGCTGCCGGGCGTGATCAACCTGGACTTCGCCGACGTGCGCACGATCATGGCCGACGCCGGCAACGCGCTGCTGGGGATCGGCATGGGGACCGGCGAGAACCGCGCCGTCGACGCCGCCAAGAAGGCCGTCGAGTCGCCGCTGCTCGAGACCAGCATGGAGGGCGCGCACTCGATCCTGCTGTCGATCACCGGCGGCCGCGACCTGTCGCTGTGGGAGATCAACGAGGCCGCCAAGGCGGTCTCCGAGGCCGCGCACGCCGAGGCGAACATCATCTTCGGCGCGATGGTCGACGAGGATCTCGACGACCAGGTCTGGGTGACGGTCGTGGCGACCCGCTACGGCGGCCAGGCGGGTCCGCACCGCTTCCAGGAGCCGCGCGGCGAGCCGCGTGTCTCGCGCGGCAGCACGCAGCGCCCGGTCTCGAAGCCGACGCCGAGCGAGCGCGAGCAGTATCGCCGCGCCTCGGCGCCGGCACCCGCTCCGGCGCCCGAGCCCGAGCCGTCCGTCGCGCGCCGTGGCGGGCTGGGCGTGACCGAGCTCGACGTGCCGGAGTTCATGCCGCGTCGCTTCTGATTGGTGCGCGCGCCCTCAGGCCGTGGCGACGAAGCGGTTGCACTGCGCCGGCTCCCCGGTGTCGTAGCCGGTCAGCAGCGCGTCGCGCCGTTCCTCGGGCGTGCCGTGGTGCTGCGCGTTGCCGACGTCGAAGTCGCCCACGGCGAGCGCCGCGTTGGTCGCCTCCTCGAGATCGTCCGGCGCGAGCAGGCCCTGCTCGAAGACCGAATGCGCCCATGTGCCCGCCAGGCAGTCGGCATCGCGGGGTTTCGAGCACGACGTTCCTGGGCGACCCACTAGCCTCGTGACGTGAGCGCAAGCGCGAAGGGCATCGTCGCGGCCGGCCATCCGCTGACCGCGGAGGCGGGCGCGCGCGTGCTGCGCGAGGGCGGCAACGCCGTCGACGCCGCCGTCGCCGCGATGCTCACGTCGTGGGTCGCCGAGCCGCTGCTCACCGGCCCGGGCGCGGGCGGCTACATGCTCGTGGCACAGCCGCCTGAGCAGCCCGTCCTGCTGGACTTCTTCGTCGCGGCGCCGGGGTTCGGGTTCCGCGGCGAGGACCGCGCGCCGCTCGTGCCCGTCGAGGTGGACTTCGGCGGCGACGCGCGCCAGGTCTTCCACGTCGGCGCGGCCTCCTGCGGCGCCTACGGCAATCCTGCGGGCGTCGACGCTGCGATCCGTCGCTGGGGGTCGCGGTCGCTCGCCGATCTGGCCGCGCCCGCCGCGGCGCTCGCGCGCGACGGCGTGACGGTCAACAAGCAGCAGGCCGAGGTGATCAACCTGCTCGAGGCGATCCTGCGCACGACGCCCGAGTGCCAGGCGATCTACGCGCCGGCCGCGGAGCTGCTCGCCGTCGACGGGCGCTGGCGCGACCGCGAGCTCGCAGACACGATCGAGCGCCTCGGCGCCGAGGGCGCACGGCCGTTCTACGAGGGCGAGATCGCGCAGGCGGTCGTCAGCTGGATCGCCGAGCGCGGCGGCGCGCTGACAGCCGAGGACCTGCGCCGCTACGAGCCGATCGAGCGCGAGCCGCTGTGCGTGGGCTACCGCGGCCGCGACGTCTACACGAACCCGCCGCCGTCCGCGGGCGGGATCCTGCTCGCGCTCGCGCTCGGGCGT
>JAHWJE010000015.1:7759-11474 GCA_019348575.1 Actinomycetota bacterium
CCTGGACGAGGCGCCGTCGCCGCCGTCGCTGTCGTCGATCGTCGTCTCGATGGAGGAGGCGCAGTCCGAGCGCACCCCCGAGTTCATGGACGGCCTCGCGGAGCAGGGCTTCGCGGGGCGCTTCCTGGGCTCGCGGCTGGGCTCGACGACGCACATCTCGGTGCTCGACGCCGGCGGCCGGGCGTGCGCGGTGACGTGCACGAACGGCGAGGGCTCGGGGATCGTCGTCCCGGGCACGGGGATCCACCTCAACAACATCATGGGCGAGGAGGACCTCAGCCCGCTGGGCTTCCACCACGCCCCACCGGGCCGCCGGATGCCCTCGATGATGTCGCCCACGGTCGTCGCCGCCGACGGCCGCGTGCAGGTCGCGCTGGGCTCCTCGGGGTCGAACCGGATCCGCTCGGCGCTGCTGCAGACGATCGTCGCGGTCGTCGACCACGGGCTGCCGCCGGCCGCGGCGCTCGCCGAGCCGCGCGTGCACTACGAAAGCGGCGTGATCTACGCCGAACCCGGGATCCCGCTCGACGAGCTGCGCTGCGAGCCGCACGAGATCCAGGCCTTCCGCGCCAAGAGCATGTTCTTCGGCGGCGTGCAGATCGTCGGCCGCGACCCGCAGACGGGGGAGCTCAGCGGAGCGGGCGACCCGCGCCGCGGCGGCGTGGCGGTCGCTGCGTGAGGCAGGCCCGCCTGGCCGTCGCGGTGCTCGCCGCGGCCGTCGCGGGCTGCGGCACGCCGTCGCCGGATCTCTTCGTCGTCGAGCGCGACGGCACGGTCCCCGGGGCGAAGCTCGAGCTGCTCGTGTCCGATCAGTCCGTGCGCTGCAACGGCGGGCCGGCCAGGCAGCTGACGAGCGCGCAGATCCTCGAGGCGCGCGACATCCGGCGCGACCTGATCGACGTCCAGGAGGGGCTCGTCGACGTCCCCGAGGCGCCGCCGGCGCAGATCTTCAGATTCGCCGTGAGCACCGAGCAGGGGACGTTGCGCTACCCCGACACCGCCCAGCGCCCGCCGGTCCTGCCGCGCCTGTCGCGCTTCGTGCGGCGGGTCGCGATCGACACCTGCGGGCTGCAGCGCTGAGGGCGAGAGCCTCACGTGGCGCGGGCGTGCCACGTTGCATCCATGTGACCCGCGGTGGCTAGCCTCAATCCACCATGAACCGGCGCGCGTGGCTGCTCATGGCGCTCCTCGCTGCGCTCTGGGGCGCCTCGTATCTGTTTATGAAGGTCAACCTCGACGAGGGCATGTCGCCCGTGTTCCTCGTCTTCGCGCGGCTGGCGCTGGGCGCGCTCGTGCTCGTGCCGCTCGCCCTGCGCGACGACGCGCTCGGCGACCTGCGCCGGTACTGGCGGGCGATCCTCTTCGTCGCGGTGATCCAGGTCGTCGCGCCGTTTCTGCTGATCGCCTTCGGCCAGCGGCACATCGCGTCGTCGCTGGCGGGCATCCTGGTCGCATCGTCGCCGATCTTCACCGCGCTGATCGCGGCGCGCTTCGACGCCGAGGAACGGCCCTACGGGATCGCGATCGCCGGCGTCTTCATCGGGATCGTCGGTGTCGGGCTGCTCTTCGGCGTCGACCTCAGCGGCGACTCCAAGGCGCTCGCGGGCGGGTTGATGGTCGTGCTCGCCGCGCTGGGCTACGCCGTCGGCTCGCTGTATCTCAAGCACGGGCTGCGCGGCATGCCGCCGATCGGCATCGCGGCGTCGACGATCGCGCTCGGCGCGCTGCTGATGGCGCCCGTCGCGCCGTTCGTGATCCCCGAGCAGGCGCCGAGCGGGCCGGCTGCCGCGGCGCTGCTCGCGCTGGGAGCGGGCAGCAGCGGCGTCGGGTTCTGGATCTTCTACACGCTCGTGCGCGACGTGGGACCGGGGCGCGCATCGATCGTGGCGTACATCGCCCCGGGCTTCTCGGTCGTCTACGGCGTGACGCTGCTCAGCGAATCGATCACCGTCGGCGCGATCCTCGGCCTCTTCTTGATCCTTGCGGGCTCGTGGATCGCCGCCGAGGGACGCCTGCCGGGGCGGGCGCGCGCGACGCAGGTGGCGCCGCTCGAGCCGCCGCCCGCGCGCGAGCCGGCGTAGCTGCGCCAGGACCGGCTGCAGCTTTCTCAGCCGAAGCGGACCTTGCCGTTGGAGCGCGCACGCGCCTGCGCGCGCTCGACGAAGTCCAGCCGCTTGAGGGCAGCCTTGAACAGCCGCGTCACGAGCCGCATGCGCGCGTTCTCGGAGCGCAGGTCGAGCAGGCCCTGCTTTGCGTCGAGGCCGAAGTCGACGGTGGCGGCCATCGCGTAGGCGCTCTTCGAGGCAAGCTCGTCCGGATCGGGCTCGCTGTCGGTCGCCTCGACGACGAGCTCGGCGTAGGCAGCGCGCGCAGCGGCGGCGACAGCGTCGTCCGGGGCCTCGTCCTTGTCGTCGAGGAACTCGACCGTCGCGGCCGGATACGGCCTCTCCTGCTGGCGCTCGACGATGCGAAACGGGCGCGTGCCGCGCGTCAGCACGTTGAGGCGCCCGTCCTCCATGCGCTCGAGCACCTGCTCGATCTCGCAGGCGCAGCCGATCGCCCTGGACCCCGCCTCCGTCGACCAGACGATGCCGAACTCGCCGTCGCTCTCGAGCAGCTCGTCGAACATGATCCGGTAGCGCTCCTCGAAGATGTGCAGCGGCACGAGCTCGTGCGGCAGTGCGACGAGACCCAGCGGGAACAACGGGAAGTCGCGCACCGTCCGGTCGGCCATGCGCGACGTATCTCACCACGATGACCGCCGCGCTGCGCTCAGCGCGCGGGCGGTGGACGAGCCGGGGCGGCTCCTGCAACGCTCTGCAGCGCACTCCCATGGCCCCCGATGATCTCGACCAGCAGCTGTCGCGCGCGCTCGCCCGCCGACCGCCGCCGCCGCCGCGCGAATTCGACGCGCACGATCTGGCGCGCTTCGATCGCGGTCTTCGGCGCAAGCTCTGCGAGACGATCCTGACGGAGTCCGGCGCGGGCTCGGTTGCGCGGTCGTGCTGCGCCTGCACGACGAGCTGCTGCTGCACGTCACGCCGCTCTGGGTTCGCCGCACGCTGCGCGTGCGGATCGCGGCTCGTCCACTCGATCAGCGAGCGCTCGATCGGCTGGCAGCGCGCGTTCGTGCGGCCGGCGACGTCGAAGGGGTGATGATCGCCGCTCATGGCCTAGACGGGACGTGCACGCCGGACCCCGTCGTGCGACTGGTCGAGCCAGACGAGCTGATCGCCCGCCTTCGGCGCTCGGCGCTGATCGCCTGGCCCGGCCGCAAGCCCGAGCTGGCTTTCGAGCGCCTGCCGGGATCGCGTCAGCTGACACAGCCGGTGACGACGCTCGACACGGCCGGGATCGGTTGGCTGCCCACGCTTGCGCTCGGCGCGTTGCCGGCCGAGATCTGCGACCTCGATCAGGCGCCGCAGCAGGTCCTCGAGCGCGTGGCGTTCCGGCTGCTCACGTCGGTGTTTCGCTTCGGCGGCGAGCGCCTGTCAGCGTCGCAGCGCGCGGGTGCGCGAGCGCCGGACGCGGTGCTTCGCTGGCCGGCCGGCAACCCGGTGCGTGACGCGGCGCTCGTGGCGTGCGTCGCCGCGCCGGAGGGATACGCGATGGACGACGACGACGAGCTGCTGCTCGAGGCCTGCGTCGAGGATGCCCGTGAGCGTGCCGGCGAGGCCGGGTGCGATCCGGCGTTCGTGATCGTGATCTCGTCCGA
>JAHWJE010000160.1 GCA_019348575.1 Actinomycetota bacterium
GCTGCAGGCCGCCCGCGGCGAGAGCGCGCTGGCCCGCGGCGAGGCTGCGGCCGTCGGAGGCGAACTGCAGAGCACGCGCAACGAGCTCCAGTCCGCCCGTGCCGAGCTCGATGCCCGCGGCGGGGAGCTTGCCGGGCTGCGCGACGAGCTCGCCGCCGCGCGCGCCGAGGCCGGGCACGCCCGCGGCGAGCTCGAGACGGTCCGTGCCGAGCTCGAGCGCACGCGCGGCGAGCTCGACGCGTCGCAGTCGGCCGCCGACGACGTCCGCGCCGAGCGCGAGCAGGTCAAGCTGCGCGCCCAGCAGCTGCTGCACGAGGCCGAGCGCGCGCGCGCCGCTGCCGACGCGATCCGCGCGGAGTTCGCCTTCGATCCAGAGCCGGCCGGCGCCGGCGCCCTGCCGCCGCACGCCACGCCCGCCGACGCCGAGCGCTCGCCGTGGTCGGTCCCCGTCACGAGCGAGCAGCCGGCGCCGCCTGCCGCGCCGGCGCTACCCGACGTGGAGCCCGGGCAGGCGGCCGCGCTGATCTCGCTCGACGGGCAGTTCAGGCGCCTCGACGAGGCGTTCTGCTCGCTGCTGGGCTGCCGCGAGGAGGACCTGCGGGCAGCGCGCTGGCCGTCGATCATCGACCGCGAGAACCTCGAGCCACACCAGGAGATCGCGCGCGCCGCGGGCCGGCGAGATCCGGAGCGCGGAGATCGAGACGGTCTACATGCACGCCCAGGGGCTGCTCGTGCCGATCGCCGGCACGGTCTCGCTGCATCGCGCCGATCCCGCCGGCGAGCCCACGCACTTCCTCTTCCGCGCGGACGTCAGCAGGACCTCGGGCGTGCCGGGAATCCTGTGAGCGATGGGCCGCGAGACGGCCGGCCGAGCTACGACCCTGCGCCCGCGGCGATCGGGCAGCTGACGCCGGTCCCGCCGAGGCCGCAGTAGCCGCGGGGGTTCTTGGCGAGGTACTGCTGGTGGTAGTCCTCGGCGTAGAAGAACTCGGGCGCCGGCAGGATCTCGGTCGTGATCACGCCGTCGCGGCCGGCGGCGCGCAGCGCCTCCTGGTAGCGCTCGCGCGATGCGGCCGCGGCAGCGGCCTGCGCGGCGGTCGTCGTGTAGATCCCGGAGCGGTACTGCGTGCCGACGTCGTTGCCCTGGCGCATCCCCTGCGTCGGGTCGTGCGCCTCCCAGAACGTCGCGAGCAGCTCGTCGTAGGAGACCTCGGAGGGCCGATAGACGACCAGCACGACCTCGTTGTGACCGGTGCGCGCGCTGCAGACCTCCTCGTAGGTCGGGTTCGGGGTGAGGCCTGCGGCGTAGCCGACCGCGGTCGTGTACACGCCCGGCATCTGCCAGAAGACGCGCTCGGCGCCCCAGAAGCAGCCCAGGCCGAAGATCGCCTGCTCGGTGTCGGCCGGGAAGGGGCCGCGCAGCGGCGCGTCGAGGACGTAGTGGCGCTCGGGAACCGCGATCGGGGTCGGGCGGCCGGGCAGGGCCGTCTCGGCGGTCGGCAGCTCGGTCTTGTGCCTGGACAGGAAGTTCAGCATGCGGGGGCCTCGGATCGTTCGAGTTGATGCGCGGTCAACGGTAGCGGCCGTCGCGTCACACGACGCGTGTCCTGGCGCGCGGCTATTACCCTGCGCGCATGGCTGACGTCCCGCTGCTCGGGCCCGACCGCAAGCTCGACTTCGGGATCGGCACGCTGATCGCGGGCGACGGCGTGCGCGGCCTCGGCGCGCTGTTCGTCTTCACGACGCACGTCTGCCTGCTCGCCGACCCCGTCCCGAACAACAACCTGCTCAGCTACGGCTGGGCGGCGCCGATCCTCGGCCACATCGACCTCGCGCTGTCGGCGTTCTTCGTCCTCTCGGGCTATCTCATCGCGCGCCCGTTCGCGCGCGCGTATGTCGCCGGCACGCGGCGGCCGCGCCTGCGCAACTACGCGCGCAACCGCGTGCTGCGTGTCGTCCCGGTCTTCTACCTGCTGACGGTCCTCGTGCTCCTGCGCTTCGGCCTCGACGGCAGGATCGGCGACGCCCCCGGCGCCGACAGGAGCAGCGCGTGGGAGGTCATCAGCCAGTTTCTCTTCATCCAGGGCCAGACCCAGGGGCCGTCCTCGATCCCGATCGGCCCGGCATGGTCGATCGGCGCCGAGGTGGGCTTCTACGTGATCATCCCGTTCGCCGCCTACGGCGCCTACCGGGCCGCGGCGCGCCTGCACGGGCCATACGAGCGCGCCGCGCTCGCGCTCGCGGTGATCGCCGTCGTGACCGTCGTGAGCATCGCGCTGCGCGCCTACGACAAGTACCTCTTCGCGTGGCTGACGAGCCCGCCGGCGATCCTCTACGCGTTCATGCCGGGCGTCGCGCTGGGCGTCGCCGAGCCGCTGTTCGCCAGGCACCTGCGCGACCGCGAGCGCCTTGCGACGACGATCGCGTGGGCGGCGTTCGCGCTCGGCCTGCTGTGCGCGATCGTCTACGCGGCGTCCGACTACGACCCGCGCCAGACGCCGATCCACAGCGCGCTGGGCGTGCGCGCGCTGCTGGCGGCGCTGGCCAGCGGCCTGCTGTTCGCGGGGCTCGTGGTGCTGCAGCTCGGCACGGGCCGCGCCCCGCGCCTGTTCGCCAACAAGGCGATGCTCTGGCTGGGCGCGCGCTCGTACTCGTTCTACCTCGTGCACATCTGGGTGCTGCTGGAGCTCGACTACATCCTCGGCCGCGGCGAGAGCATCGAGACGCGCGTGGCGGTGATGGGCCTGATCGGCTTTCCGCTGACGGTGCTCAGCGGATCGCTGTCGTATCGCTTCGTCGAGCGCCCGTTCCTCGAGCGCAAGCAGCGCACGACGCAGCACGCGCCGCCGGAGCCCGCCGCCGCCGCGCTCGAACCGGCGCGCTGACAGGTCAGACAGGTAGATTGCCCGGCGATGTCGGGGGCGTTGAAGATCTTGTCGCTGGTCGCGCTCGTCGTCGGCGCGCTCGCGGTCGGCGCGTGCGGCGGCGCCGACGAGCGCGAGGAGAGAAACGCCTACGTGCGCGAGCTCAACGCCGCGCAGCAGGAATTCGCCGACGAGGCGTCGCTGGTCTCCCAGCAGCGTTCGCCCGCGAGCATCGGCCAGTACCGCCGCACGCTGCAGCGCTTCGAGGCGACGATCGCGCGCTTCACGACGAAGCTGCAGAAGATCGAGGTGCCCGACGAGGTGCGAGCCGAGCATGCACAGCTCATCGCCGCGCTGAAGCGCTTCGGTCTGGACTTCAAGCGCGTCACGGCGGCGCTGCAGAACCCCAACCCGCGCAAGCTCAGCGAGGCCAAGCGCGCGATCGCGATCGCCACGGAGCGGGCGAACCTGCGGATCGAGGCGGCCGCCGCCGCGATCGACTCCAAGCTCGAGCGCGGCTGACGGATGTCGCCGGTCTGGGTCTGGGTGCAGGTCGCGATCGTCGTCTTCGTCCTCGCCGGCATGGTGATCGCGATCGTCAAGCTCGCCTCGTGAGCGACTAGCCGTGTTCCGTTCGATCGTCGTGGGCACCGACGGGTCGGACACGGCGACGCAGGCGGTCCGCCAGGCGATCGAGTTGGCGCGGTCGGTCGGCGCGCGCATCGAGCTCGTCAGTGCCTACGAGCCGGTCTCCGACGCGCGGCTGCGCGAGGAGTCGGTCGTCGTGCCGGAGGACCTGCACTGGATCATCAACCCGCGCGAGGACGTCCTCGCGACGCTCGAGGCGGCGGCTGGCGAGATCCGCGAAGCCGGCGTCGAGGTCGACGTGTTCGCCCGTCAGGGCGACCCGGCGGATGCGATCCTCGACATCGCCGAGGAACGCGACAGCGACCTGATCGTCGTCGGCAACAAGGGCATGACCGGCGCGAAGCGCTTTCTGCTGGGCTCGGTTCCCAACAAGATCTCCCACCACGCGCCGTGCTCGGTGCTGATCATCCGGACGGTGTGACCGCCACCGTCGCCGCCGCGGCGTCGACGAGGCCCGAGCCGTAGTAGCGATCGCGGCCGGCGGTCCCGAGGTCCAGCGCGGTGGCCTCGAGATGGCGCTCGACGGCGCTGGGCTTCGGGTCGGCGCCGAGGATCCCGGAGGCGAGCACGAGCGCCACGACGCCGGTGACGTGGGGGGCCGCCGTCGAGGTGCCGCGAAAGCGCGGCAGGATCTCAAAGCGCGTCGGCGACTCCGCGCGGAAGCTCACGCCGGAGATGTCGCGGCCCGGTTCGCCGAAGGGCTCGCAGTTGGCGTCCGCTGGGAGGTCGGCGTCGGCGCCGCCGCCCGGAGCGACGAGGTCCAGGCCCGGGCCGTGGTTGGAGTACTCGCCGAGGCAGCCATGCTCGGTCGTGCCGCCGACGTTGATCGCCAGCGTGTCGTACTTCTTCGCCGGCACGTTCGGATCGGAGCTGTTGCCGGCGGCGGAGACGACGACGACGCCTGCACGGCGCGCAGCCGCGAGCGCCGCGCGGACGCCGCGCGACGCGGTCACGCTGCGCGGCGTCGGCCCGTCGTAGAGCTCGAGCGACAGGTTGATGACGTCGGCGCCGTTGCGAACGGCGTAGCGGATCGCGCGCGCGATCGTCGACGGGTAGCCACGACCCTCGAAGTCGAGCACGCGGATCGGCATGATCTTCGCGCGGTACGCGACTCCGACGATGCCGTACGCGTTGTTCGCCGTCGCCGCGATCGTGCTCGCCACGAGCGTGCCGTGGCCGTACTCGTCGTTGGGATACGGGTCGTTGTCGACGAAGTCGTAGCCCTTCAAGATGCGTGCGGGCGACAAGTCGGGCGAGCGGCGGTACGCGCCGCGCCTGGCGTACGCCACGCCGCTGTCGAGAACGGCGATCGTCACGCCGCGGCCGCCGCTGCCGCCCAGGCGGGCGGCCTGCGACCAGGCCTGCGGCGCGTTGATCCCGAACGGCCCGTTGAGCGCCCACTGCACCGACGTCCAGCCGGCGTTGGCCGCCGCCGTCGTCGCGCCGGAGTCGTTTGGCACGTATGCCGCGCGCGCGAGCAGCCGGTGCTCGGAGGCAGCCGCCGTCGCGGGCAGCAGTGCGACGGCCGCGACGCCGGCGGCGAGAGCCTT
>JAHWJE010000161.1 GCA_019348575.1 Actinomycetota bacterium
TGCCTGCTCTCGAGCGCCGCACGTTCGCCGAGCGCGATCTCGCGGCGTCGGGCGGGCGGTCGGACCTTCTGAGCGCGGCCGAGGGGAACGTAGCGATCAGCCCTCGCAGCGGCGCGGCGGCCAACGGGTACATCGCGCTGGCGCGGGTGGGCACGTTCATGGGCTCGAGCGCCACGCTCGAAGGCGCCGCCGTGGTCGCCACGGGCGCAGTGCGCGACCCGGAGCGCCCGCACGTGAGCGACCCGGTCGTGGCCTACGGCCGCGACGGGCGGCTCCGGATGGTGTTTCTGGGGTACGAGATCGACGTGGCGGGCCTGGAGAAGGTCCCCGGCATCGAGCGGATCAACATCAAGCCGCAGGTCGACAAGTGGGTCTTCCCGGACGGCCACGCGATCCTCCTGCTGTCCGAGGGCCGCCTGCTGAACCTCGGCAACGCGACCGGCCACCCGTCGTTCGTGATGTCCAACTCGTTCACGAACCAGACGCTCGCGCAGATCGAGCTGTGGACGAACAACGACGCGTACGACAAGCAGGTCTACGTGCTGTCCAAGGAGCTCGACGAGAAGGTCGCGCGCCTGCACCTCGCGGCCGTCGGCGCGAAGCTGACGGTCATGACCCAGGAGCAGGCCGACTACATCGGCCGCCCGGTCGAGGGCCCGTACAAGAGCAACGAGTACCGGTATTGAGCACCATTGCGGACCTGTCCCTCGGCGAGCAGGGGCAGGTCCGCATCGCATGGGCGGACGGGCAGATGCCCGTCCTGCGCTCGATCCGCGAGCGCTTCGAGCGCGAGCGGCCGCTGGACGGAGTGCGGGTGGCGGCCTGCCTGCACGTCACGTCGGAGACGGCGAACCTCCTGCGCACCCTGATCGCCGGCGGCGCCCACGCCGAGCTCTGCGCGTCGAACCCGCTCACGACGCAGGACGACGTGGCGGCCGCGCTGGTCGACCGCTTCGGGGTCGGCGTGCACGCTGTGCGCGGCGAGGACGCCGACTCCTACGCGGCGCATGTCGTCGCGCTGGCGGCGCGGGCGCCGCACGTGACGCTCGACGACGGCGCGGACCTCCTGTCGGTCCTGCACGCGGGCGATCCGGCGTGGCGCGCGTCGCTGCTCGGCGGCACCGAGGAGACGACGACCGGGCTCGTGCGCCTGCGCGCGCTCGAGCACGACGGGCTGCTGCGCTGCCCGGTGCTGGCCGTCAACGAGTCGCTCGCCGAGCGGACCTTCAACGACCGCTACGGCACCGGTCAGTCGACGCTCGACGGCATCCTGCGCGCGACGAACATGCTGCTGGCCGGGCGGACGGTCGTCGTGGTCGGATACGGCTGGACGGGCAAGGGCGTCGCGTTGCGCGCCAAGGGCGCCGGTGCGTCGGTGATCGTCTGCGAGGTGGACCCGATGCGCGCGCTGGAGGCGCGGATGGACGGCTGCGAGGTCATGCCGGCATTGGACGCGGCCGAGCGCGGCGACGTCTTCATCACCGTGACGGGCGGGCGCGACGTGCTCGCCCGCGAGCACTTCGAGCGCATGAAGGACGGCGCGATGCTCGCCAACGCCGGCCACTTCGACGTCGAGATCGCGGTCGACCAGCTCGCCGAGCTGGCCGACACGCGTCGCCAGGTGCTGCCGCTCGTCGAGCAGTTCGAGCTCGGCCCGCGGCGGCTGAACCTGCTCGCGCAGGGCCGCGTCGTGAACCTCGCCGCGGCGGAGGGCCATCCGGCGGCGGTGATGGACATGTCCTTCGCAAACCAGGCGCTCTGCGTCGAGCACCTCGCCCGCGACGGCGCCTCGCTCGAGCACCGCGTGCTGCCCGTGCCGCCGCAGATCGACCGCGAGGTCGCGCGCCTGAAGCTCGCCGCGCTCGGGGTGCGGATCGACGAGCTGACGGTCGCGCAGCGCGAGTACCTCACGAGCTGGCGCAGCTGAGGCGCGCAGCCGCCGCCGCTTCGGCGTCGCCGAACGTGGCGGCACGCCGTTGTGAGTCCTTCCCGGCGGGTACGTCCCGCCCATGGACCACCTCAACGCCGCGCTGGAGAAGATGCGCACCGACGGCGTCGCCGACGTGGCCGTCAAGACCTTCGCGCACTACTACCGCCGGCTGCAGGCGGGGGAGCAGGGCGTGCTCGCGGAGTCCGAGATCGAGCCGGTCGCCGAGCTGCCCGACGCCGACGAGCTGCCCGAGGACGAGGAGGGCGCGCGCGAGGCGCTCGCCCGGACGGTCGTCATCAAGCTCAACGGCGGCCTCGGGACGAGCATGGGGATGACCGGCCCCAAGTCGCTGCTCGAGGTCAAGGACGGGCTGACGTTCCTGGACATCAGCGTGCGCCAGATCCTGCACCTGCGCAAGCGGATGGACGCCGCGCTGCCGCTCGTGCTGATGAACTCGTTCGCGACGCGCGACGCGTCCCTGGCGGCGCTCGAGCCCTACGGCGACCTGCCTGTCGCGGGCGTCGCCGCCGACTTCCTGCAGAGCAAGGTCCCGAAGCTCACGGCGGACGATCTGAGCCCGGTGTCGTGGCCGGACGACCCGAGCCTCGAGTGGGCGCCGCCGGGGCACGGCGATCTCTACCCCTCGCTGCTGAGCTCCGGCATGCTCGACGCGCTGCTCGACGCCGGCTACCGCTACGCCTTCGTCGCGAACGTCGACAACCTCGGCGCCGTCATGGCGCCGCGCATCCTGGCCTGGTTCGCGCGCGAGCAGATCCCCTTCCTCATGGAGGTTGCCGATCGCACGGCCGCCGACCGCAAGGGCGGCCACTTGGCGCGGCGCCCCGGCGGCGGCCTGGTCCTGCGCGAGATCGCCCAGACGCCCGACGAGGACGCCGACGCCTTCCAGGACACGACCCGTCATCGGTTCTTCAACACGAACACCCTCTGGATCGACCTGCACGCCCTGCGCGACGTGCTCGCCGAGCGCGACGGCGTACTCGGGCTGCCGATGATCGTCAACCGCAAGACCGTCAATCCCGGCGACTCCTCCTCGACGCCGGTCATCCAGCTCGAGACGGCGATGGGCGCCGCGATCGACGTGTTCGACGGCGCGCGCGCGATCCGCGTGCCGCGCGAGCGCTTCGCACCGGTCAAGACAACCGACGACCTGCTCGCGCTGCGCTCCGACGCCTACGTCCTGCACGACGACGCCACCGTCACGGTCGCGCCGCAGCGCGACGGCGCGGGAGCGCCGCTCGTCGAGCTGGACGCGCGCTACTTCAAGCTCGTGCGCGACTTCGAGGCGCGCTTCGCCGCCGGCCCGCCGTCGCTCGTGCAGGCCGAGCGGCTCACCGTTCGCGGCGACGTCTGCTTCGGCGCGGACGTCGTCGTGCGCGGCGCGGTGACCGTCGAGCACGACGGCGATGGTCAGCGCCGGATCGAGGATGGGACGCTGCTCGAAGCCTGAGCCCCGGCGCGCACTACACCTACGAACAGGTGTACCGCGCAACCTGCCCGCCGCCCGGCGCGATTCGGCATGCTGGAGCCACCGTGCGAACTGCCCCGCTCTCGCTGCTCGCCACCGCCACGCTCGCCGCCGCCCTCGTCGCGTGCGGTGATGCCGAGCGCATGCAGCAGCCGGCGATGGCCGACACCGCGCCCGCGAAGGCCGCTGCCGTGACGGCCACGGTCACGACCGCGGCGCAGTCCGCGCTCGAGCGCAACGCGGCCCAGGCGAACCAGCTCGTCGGCGAGGGCGCCGACGACCTGAAGGCGCGCCTGGCGTCGCTGAAGGGCCACCCGGTGGTCGTCAACCAGTGGGCCTCGTGGTGCGGCCCGTGTCGCTACGAGTTCCCGTTCTTCGCCGCCGCCGTACAGCGGCACGGCGACGAGGTCGCCTTCGTCGGCGTCGACTACATGGACAGCCGCGACGCGGCACAGCGCTTCATCGACGAGCAGCCGCCGGGCTTTCCGAGCGTCTACGACGGCGACGGCAAGGCCGCGCGCGCGATCGGCGCCGGCCGGGTGATGCCGACGACGCTGTTCATCGGGCCCGACGGGCGCACCCGCCACAAGAAGCTCGGCGGCTACGCCAGGGCGTCTGAGCTCGAGGCCGACATCCGCCGCTACGCGCTGGGCCCGTCGTGATCGCCGCGATCGAGACGGCCTCGGGCGTGGGGATCTTCATGGCGCTGGCCGCGGGCGTCGTGTCGTTTCTCAGCCCCTGCGTGCTGCCGCTCGTGCCCGGCTACCTGTCGGCCGTCTCCGGGGTCAAGCCGAACGAGATCGACACCGCGCCGCTGCGGCGCGTGCTCGTCCCCGCGCTGCTGTTCGTCGCGAGCTTCTCGGCGATCTTCATCGTCCTGGGCCTCGGCGCGACGAAGCTCGGCTCCTCGCTCAACGACCACCGCGAGACGCTCGAGCGCGTGTCGGCCGTCGTGATCGTCGCGCTGGGCGTCTTCTTCCTGGCGACGCCGCTCGTCGCCCGCCTCGGGCGCGAGTGGCGGATCGACGCGCTGATGGCGCGCGCCGGTCGTGGCGGCCCGCTCGTCGCCGGCGCCGCCTTTGCGATCGCCTGGACGCCGTGCGTCGGCCCGACGCTCGGCGCGATCCTGACCGCCGCGTCGCTGTCGGAATCGACCGCGCGCGGCGCCTACCTGCTGGCCTGGTACTCGGCGGGCCTCGCGATCCCGTTTCTGCTGACGGCGGTCGCGTTCAACCGCATGACGAGCGTCTTCGCCGCCGTCAAGCGTCACTACGCGGCGATCGTCGCCACCGGCGGCGCGATCCTCATCGTGATGGGCGTGCTGATCTGGACGGGCGAGCTGACGCAACTGAACATCGAGGCGCAGAAGCTGCTCAACAGCGTCGGGCTGGACTTCCTCTACGGCATCTAGCCGGCCCGACCCCGTCGAGCAGCGCCCGCCTGCTCGAAGTCCAGAAGCGCCCGCGCGGCGGGACCGGGGCCGACGCCGCGCGCCCTCGAGCTCGCCGCGCACGTGGCCGCGCAGATGGGCGCCATGGGTGCCCGATCGAGCATGAGCAGCCCGCGCTACCAGGGGCGATAGCACCGGCTGCTCGGCCGAGACGAGGCGTACCCCGCGCACCTCG
>JAHWJE010000162.1 GCA_019348575.1 Actinomycetota bacterium
TGCGCCCGATGCCGGCGACGGCTCGTATCCCGGGGTGATCGGCGCCATCGCGGCCGCCGTGCCCGCGGCGCGCGCCGAAGTCGTGGCGGCCGATCGGCCGGACATCCGGATCGGCTTCAACTGGGCCGCGGGCGAGCGCCCGACGACCACCGAGCCGATGTGGGCGGCGCTCAAGCAGGCCGGCGGCAGCGCATTCACGCAGGCGGTCGGCTTCGTCAGCCTCAACGTCTATCCCGGCACCTGGTCGCCGCCGATCGCGACGAGCGCGATCACCGCCGCGCAGGTCGACGCGACGATGCGCAGCACGCTGGATGCCGCGCGCAACAAGCACCTCGTCGCGGCCGGCGTGGGCGGCGCCGCGCTCGTCATCGGCGAGACCGGCTACCCGACCACCGCGGCCCGCTCGCCGGCCACCCAGGATCTCGTGCTGCGCGCGATCATCGGCGCGGCCGACGCGACGAAGGCGATCTTCGGCGTGACGGGCGTCTACTGGTTCTCGCTGCGCGACGGCAACACCGCCTCGGGCCAGCTCGAGAACGGCTACGGGCTGCTGCGCGACGACTACACCCCCAAGCCTGCGTTCACGACGCTGCAGGGGCTCGTCGCGAGCATCGGCGCCTGAGGCGGCGCGCGAGCGGCCGCTAGTGGCGTTCCTCGCCGGTCGCCGCCGGCGGCCGCGACTCCTCGGCGAGCGACGTGATCGCGAGCATCCCGCGGGCCGCCTGCTCGAGCACCGACGTGGCCTCCTCGAGCGAGCGCGCGTAGAGCTCGACGAGCAGGTGAACGACGATCTTGTCGCCGTCGTGCTTGTGGAAGCGCACGTGCGTGAAGAACTCGCGCGTGCCGTGGTCGCCGAACGCGGCGTAGGAAAGCGCGTCACCCGCTTCCGGCCCCGAGCACGTGTCGACCTCCTCGGCGTCGACGGTCACGGTGCAGGACGCCACCCACGGCGTCCCGGCGATCATCCGCTCCCAGCGATCCTCGATCGGCTCGACCCGTCCGTTCGGGAAGCCGAGGTGGGGCTGGTCGTGCATGCACTCCAGGCACTGCACGACGGCCTCCTGCAGCTCGTCGACCGCTTCGGCGCGCTCACCGGTCTCCGGGTCGATCTTGTGGATCCCCTCGTAGTGCACCTGGACCTCGAGCTCGGTCGACCAGCACCGATAGCAGCGCAGCCACGAGCGGGCTTCGTTTGCCTCCATGGGCGGTCATGGTAGTGCGGCCGCTCACATGCTCGCGAGGCGCAGCGGCGGTACGGATGGATGGCGGGTCGGTAGGCTGCCGCGCCTATGAAGAAGGCCCTCTCCGTCGTGGCCAAGCCGTTTCGCGCGATCGGCAGGATCCTGCTGAGGATCCTTCGCTCGCTGGGCTTCCTCGGCGACGCGCTCGTCAGGCTCAGCAAGCTGCGCGGCAAGGCGCTCGTCTTCGCGCTGGTCCCGATCGTGGCGGTGCTCGTCCTGCTCGTGATCGTGCTCAAGCCCGAGCCCGACCGCGAGGAGGAGGTTCGCGAGACGCTCGACCGCTTTGCCGCCGCGACGCGCGAGAAGGACTACCAGACGCTGTGCGACGACCTGTACGCCTCCGAGCTCGTGGAGCGCATCCGGGCCGCCGGGCTGCCCTGCGAGGTCGCGCTGCGCACGGGCCTCGAGGATCGCCAGAACCCGCAGCTCTCGGTCATGAGCGTCGAGGTCACCGGCGACACGGCGAGTGCGCGTGTGCGCACGACGGCGGGCGGCGAGGTGCCGTCGGTCGACACCGTCAGGCTCGTGCGCGAGGACGATGGCTGGAGGGTGTCGTCGCTCTCCGAAGCGGGCGCGGGGACGACGGTCGCGCCGTAGGAGCGGGGCGCCGCGGCGACGACCGTCAGCGCCGCAGCACCACGTACACCGCCGCCAGCACGAGCGCGATCTGCCCGAACGACATCGCCGTGCCGAGGTTCGCCGCGCCGGCCAGCTCGGCGATCACCGTTGCCGCGACGAACGCGCCGACGATCAGCGCCAGGTCGATCAGCGCCGCGCGGCTCATGACCCCGCCGCCTGCTCCAGCACGCGCGTGAGCGCGGCGACGTCGAGCGCCTCGTCCTGCTCGGCGAGCAGCTTCAGCGCGCGGCGCCGGCCGCCGAGCGCGCGCAGCCCGCGCTCGC
Source organism: Actinomycetota bacterium (assembly GCA_019348575.1). The sequence continues at coordinate 2,144 of JAHWJE010000162.1, forward strand.
CGTGCTCGGCGACGAAGTCCGCCAGCGCGCTCGCGCGGCGCGCGGCCAGGCGCCGCGACGCGATGTCGAGCGTCGCGCGGTGCTCGTCGAGGACCGCCACGAGCTCGTCGAATCCGCTCGCCGGCGCCAGCGAGCTCACTGCCACGACCTTCGTCTCGCCCGCGCCGAGGGACCGCAGCGCCGCGTTCAGGTCGCGCCGCGAGCGCTGCGCGACCCGCCCGAGGTCGGCCTTCGTCACGACGAGCACGTCGGGGATCTCCATGATCCCCGACTTCAAGAACTGCAGGACGTCGCCGCCGGCCGGTTGCACCACGACCGCGACGGTATCGGCAACCTCGGCGATCTCCGTCTCGGACTGGCCGACGCCGACGGTCTCGATCACGACCACGTCGAACGCCGCCGCCAGCGCGTGCGCGGCGGTGCGGGTCGCGGGGGCAAGGCCGCCGAGGCGCCCGCCGGCCGCCATCGAGCGGATGAAGACCGCGCGGTCGGCGGGGTCGACGACGATCCGCGCGCGGTCGCCGAGCAGCGCCCCGCCCGAGCGCTTGGAGGACGGGTCGACGGCGAGCACGGCGACGCTGCGGCCGTCGGCGCGCCAGGCGCGCACGAGCTCGGACAGCAGCGACGACTTGCCGGCTCCCGGCGGGCCGGTGACGCCCACGACGTGCCCCGGCGCCTCGCCCCCGAGCGCGGCGGGGGAGACCGCGCGCGCCAGCGCGTCGATCTGCGCCCTCTGCCCCGGCGCACGGCTCTCGACGAGGTTGAGCACCGCCGGCGCCGCGGCAAGATCGCCGTCGCGCAGGCGCCGCCCGAGGTCTTCGCCGATCGCGGGCATCGCGGCGGACGCTAGCGCCTCGCCGACGGGCGATCGGCTGGGCTGCGTGCGCGCGGCCCGGTTGGCGCTGGTGATCACTAGCCTGGATGCGATGGAGCCGGTCGTGATCGTCCACGGCGGCGCGGGGCCGGGGCGGCCGGGCAGCGTGTCGGCTGACGCAGAGCGGGCGGCGGCGCTCGAGCGCGCGGTCGCGGTCGCATTCGAGCGCCTGGACGCAGGCGCTCTGGAGGCGTGCGTCGCGGCGGTGTGCGAGCTCGAGGACGCGCCGTTGTTCAACGCCGGTCGCGGCTCGGTGCTGGCACGCGACGGCAGCGTCTGGTGCGACGCGGCGGTGATGGCAGGCGACGGGCGAGCAGGTGCCGTCGCCGCGGTGACCGGGGTGCTGAACCCCGTCCGCGCGGCGCGGGCGCTCCTCGTCGACGGCGAGACGCTCTTGTGGGCTGGTCACTCGCGCGAGCTGGTCGCGCGGTACGGGCTGCAGAGCATCGATCGCGCGCAGATGGTCACGCCCGCCGCGAGGGCGCGGCTCGACGCGCACCTGGCCGGTCGCCCGCAGCCGCAGTCCGGGACCGTCGGCGCCGTCTGCCTGGATGCCGACGGAGGGCTCGCGGCCGCGACCAGCACCGGCGGCAGGATCGGCAAGCACCCGTCGCGCGTGGGCGACAGCGCGCTCGTCGGCGCCGGGACATGGGCCGACGCGCGGACCTGCGCCGTCTCTGCGACCGGCGCAGGCGAGGCGTTCATCCGCGCCGTCTGCGCGCACGAGGTCCACGCGCGGATGCTCCTCGCCGATCAGTCCGCGGCGGACGCCGCGGCGGGCGCCCTGGAGACCGTGCGGGCGGCCGGCGGTCTGGGAGGCGCGATCTGCGTCTCGGCCCGCGGCGAGATCGCGATGCCGTTCACGGAGGCGTGCATGAGCCGCGCCTGGCGGATCGGCGCAGGTCCGGTGCGGAGTGCGCTGCGGTAGTCGGGGGGCGCGTCCGCGGGCGCCCGCCGAGAACGGGTACCGGTTGTCGATGAGCCAAGCTGCCGAGCTGCCGGAGGGGCTGGTCTACGTCGAGGAGTTCGTCTCGGCGCAGGAGGAGCGCTCGCTGCTCTCGATCCTCGAGGCGATGCAGTTCGGCGCGGTGACGATGCGCGGCCAGACCGCGCGCAGGACCGTGCGTCATTTCGGACTGGACTACGCGTACGAGAGCGGCGAGCTCGTCCCGACCGATCCGCTGCCGGCGCAGATGGGGTGGCTGCGCGACCGCTGCGCCGCGCTCGTCGAGCGCGACCCCGAAGACCTCGTCCAGGTGCTGGTCTCGCGGTATCCGGAGGGCGCCGGGATCGGCTGGCACCGGGATGCGCCGATGTTCGGGTCGCGGATCGCGGGCGTCTCGCTGCGCGCGGCCTGCAGGATGCGCTTTCAGCGCACCGTGAAGGGGGAGCGCAGCGTCGCGGCGATCGAGCTGGCGCCGCGCTCGGCCTACGTGCTGTCGGGCAAGGCGCGGTGGTCGTGGCAGCACTCGATCCCCGCGACGAAGGAGCTGCGCTACTCGGTGACGTTCCGGACGCTGCGGCGCGGGTAGCCCGGGCGCCGCCGTCAGGCGCTGGCAGTGATGCCGTTGCGCTCGGCGACGAGCGCGACGATGTCGCGCATGATGCCCGTCAGGTCGAAGTCCTTCGGCGTGTAGACCGCTGCCACGCCGGCCTCCTTGAGCGGCGCGACGTCGGCCTCGGGAATGATCCCGCCGACGACGACCGGCGCGTCGACGCCCGCCTCGCGCAGCCCCTCGACGAGCGACGGGATCAGCTCGCGGTGCGATCCGGAGAGGATCGAGAGGCCGATGACGTGGACGCCCTCCTGCAGCGCCGACGTCACGATCTGCGACGGCGTCAGGCGGATGCCCTCGTAGACGACCTCCATGCCGACGTCGCGCGCGCGCACGGCGATCTGCTCGGCGCCGTTGGAGTGCCCGTCGAGCCCGGGCTTGCCGACGAGGATCTTGATGCGCCGGCCGAGCGCGTCGCCCACGCGGGCGACCTCGTCGCGCAGCTCCTCGAGGTCGCGGCCG
>JAHWJE010000163.1 GCA_019348575.1 Actinomycetota bacterium
GTCCCGCCGGAGCTGGTCGAGTCGCTGCTGCGCGGGGCAGCGGTAAGGATAGGGCTGCGCCCAGCTAGGGCTGCAGGTGGGTGAGTAACTCGGCGACGCAGACGGGCTTCTCATCGCGCTCGCGCTCGAAGGTCAGCGTCGCCGTGAGGCTGGCGCCGCCAGCCCGCCGCTCGACCGCATCCAGGCGCGCCCGCATGCGAACCCGGTCGCCCACCGGCAGCGGGCTGATGAAGCGCACACGGTTGAGCCCGTAGTTCACGGCGAAGGCAAAGTGCTCGAAGCTCCCCAACTCGGCCACTAATTTGGGCGCGAGTGAGAGCGTGTAGAACCCGTGCGCGATCGTGCCGCCGAACTCGGTCTGGCTCGCGCGGGCGACGTCCGTGTGGATCCACTGGTGATCGCCGGTGACCTCGGCGAACGCGTCGACGTCCGCCTGCGTGACGTCGTGCCACTCGCTGACGCCGAGCTCCGCGCCGACCTTCGCACGGATCTCCTCCAGCCCGGTGATCGTGAGCATGGCGCGGGAGCATAGTGTTGGGCCGATGTCCTCTCCGCTGCTCGCCGTCGACGCCCCGTCGCTGCTGTACCGCGCGTTCTTCGCGCTGCCGCAGAGCATCACCGACGGCAACGGCCGGCCGGTCAACGCCCTGCTGGGCATGGCGAACCTCATCCTCTTCGTCGTCGAGCGCCACGACCCGCGCGCAGTCGTGCTCTGCTGGGGCGCCGAGTCGGCGGCGTACCGGACCGCGCTCTTCGCGCCCTACCACGCCGAGCGCCCGCCGGTGCCGCCCGAGCTCGAGCAGCAGTGGCGCGACGCGCCGGCGTTCTTTGCCGCGTTCGGCTGGCAGAACCTGTCGGCCGGCGATCTCGAGGCCGACGACCTGCTCGGCTCGCTCGCGCGCATCGAGACCGAGGCGGGCGGCGAGGCGCTGCTGTTCACCGGCGACCGCGACATGTTCCAGTGCGTCGGGGACGGCGTCACCGTGCTCTTCCCGCGCGGCGGCAAGGACGGCCCCGAGGTCGTCGACCGCGCCGGCGTTCGCGAGCGCTACGGCATCGAGCCCGCGCAGGTGCCCGACTTCATCGCCCTGCGCGGCGACCCCTCCGACGGGCTGCCGGGTGCGAAGGGGATCGGTGCGAAGACGGCGCGCGACCTGCTGCGCGAGCACGGCACGCTCGACGACGTCATCGCGGCGGCCTCGAAGCCCGGCAGGATGACGCCGCGCCAGGCCGGCGCGCTGACCGCCGACCCCGACGCGCTGCGCAGGTTCAGGGACATCGCGACGCTGCGGACGATCGAGCTCGAGCGGCCCCCCGACGCCGCGCTGGACGGCGCGGGCGCCGCGGCCGCCGCCCGCGAGCGCGGGATGAATCGCCTTGCCGAGCGGCTGGAGGGCTGGGCGCCGTAGGAGCGCTCGACGGGCGCTCGCATCGCCATCAGCGCTGCCGGCAGCCGCCAATCGGACGTTCCGGCGCTACGTTCGGTCATCATTTAGCCGCAGTGCGCCTCCTCTCCGCCCTCGCGGTGGTCGTCGCGCTCGTGCTCGCCCTACCCGGCAGCGCACGTGCTGCCGACCCGCCCGGACCGGTCTCGCTCGCGCAGGGCTGGGACTTTGCCCTCGACCCGCTCGACCAGGGGACGGTGCGCAACTGGCAGAGCGGCCGGTACGGCTTCGGCTGGGAGCCCGCGACGATCCCGCACGTGCTCGACGCGCGCACCGATCCCGAGGTCTTCTACGGCTCGATCGGCTGGTACCGCCTGACCTTCATCGGCCCGCGGACGCGGCCCGGGCTCGGCTGGGCGCTGCGCTTCGAGCAGGTCCGGCGAGTCGCGCGGGTCTGGCTCAACGGCCGCGAGCTCGGCGTTCATCGCGATCCCTACACGCCATTCGAGCTGCCCGCGACCGGGTTGCGCCCGGGCGAGCCGAACACGCTCGTCGTTCGCGTCGACTACCGCCGCAGCAGGGCGCTGCGCGAGGGCTGGTGGAACTGGGGCGGGATCACGCGGCCGGTCTCGCTCGTCGCCCGCGGGCCGGTGGTGCTGCACGACGCCGGCCTGCTGCCGCGGCGCGTCTGCGCGCGCGCGATCTGCGAATGGAAGGTGCTCGTCGACGGCTGGCTCGAGAACGCGGGTGACACGATCCGGGCGCCGGCCGTCTCCGTGCGGCTGCAGTCGCCCGACGGCACGACCTCCGAGGGCAGCGCGACGGCGCGCGCGCTGCGGCCCGGCGAGCGCGTGCGGGTGCGCTTCACGGTGCCGGTGCGCGGCGTGCCGAAGCTCTGGTCGCCCGAGCGCCCCCACCTCTATGCGGCGACGGTCTCCACCCGCGCCGGCGGCCAGGTCATGCAGGTCGACCGGCGCCGGATCGGGCTGCGCAGCGTCGCCGTCGTCGACGGCATGCTGCGCCTCAACGGCCGCGTGCTCGATCTGCGCGGCGCCTCCGTGCAGGAGGACATCCCGGGCCGCGGGCCGGCGATGACCGACGCCGACGTCGACAACATGGTCGACGAGCTCAAGGCGCTGGGCGCGAACGTCACGCGCGCGCACTACCTGCTCGACCAGCGGCTGCTGGACCGCCTCGACGAGGAGGGGATCCTCGTCTGGAGCCAGGCGCCGGTCTATCACCGCGACCGCCAGCTGAAGACCCCGCGGCAGCGTTCCTTCGAGCTCGACGTCCTGCGCAATACGATCCTCGCGGCGCGCAACCACCCGTCGGTCATCACCCATTCGGTCGCCAACGAGCTGACCGCGCAGCCCGACGAGCACCGCACGTCGGAGGTCTGGATGCGAAACGCCGCCGCGCTGGCGCGCGACCTCGACCCGACGCTGCCCGTCTCGATCGACGTGCTCTCCTACCCGGGGATCCCGCGCCAGAGCACGTATGACGTCTTCGACATGCTCGGGATCAACTCGTACTACGGGTGGTACGAGGGCAAGGCCCACCGCTCGACGGCGGACATCGACGACCTCGCGCCGTACCTGCGCGCGATGCGCAGCAAGTATCCCGGCAAGGCGCTCGTGATCACGGAGTTCGGCGCCGAGGCGACCGAGCCGGGCCCGGCCGACGTCAAGCAGACCTACGCCTTCCAGACGCGGTACCTCAAGCGCAACCTCGACATCATCGACCGGCTCGGCTTCATGGGCGGCGCGATCTACTGGACCGCGCGCGAGTTCGCCGTCAAGCCGGAGTGGGACGGCGGCGCGCACCCGCGCGTGCGCGACTCGATCCACAACAAGGCCCTGATCACCTACGACGGCAAGATCAAGCCGGCGTTCACCGCCGCGCAGGAGGCCTTCAAGGCGACGCCGCTGTATCGCGACGACCCGGCGGCGGTCGCGCGCGCGCAGCTCTCCGAGCCGGCCTCGCTGATCCCGCGCGCGCTGCTGCTGATCGGCGCCCTCAGCTTCATCCTGGCGCTGCTCGCGCTCGACGCCTGGTGCCTGCGCGACATCTGGCGCACCTGGCGGCCGCACGGCGAAGGACAGGTCGTGGAGCTGCCCACGCGACGCGTCGCGTAGATCTCGTGGACGCGAGCGCGAGCGGGCAGAGCGGTCGGGATGCCGTCGGCTTCGTGCTCGGCGGAGGTGGCCACCTCGGTGCGCACGAGGTCGGGATGCTGGCGGCGCTGCTCGAGCGCGGCATCGCGCCGTCGCTGATCGTCGGGACGTCGGTCGGCGCGATCAACGGCGCTGTGATCGCCGCGCAGCCGAGCGTCGCGACGGCCGGCCGGCTCGCCGAGGTCTGGTCGCGGCTGGAGCACGAAGGCGTCTTCAAGGGGTCGCTCGTGCGCCGCGTGGCGACCCTGGCGCGCACGCGCACGCATCTGCACGGCGACGAGGCGCTGCGGCAGATGCTGACCGACGTGCTGCCCGAGCGGATCGAGGATCTCGCGGTGCCCTTCCAGTGCGTGGCGGCGAGCATCGAGCGGGCGGCGGAGCACTGGTTCGAGCGCGGCCCGCTCGTCGACGCCGTCATGGCCTCGGCCGCGGTTCCCGGCATCCTGCCCGCCGTCGAGCTCGGCGGCGAGCACTTCTTCGACGGCGGGATCGTCAACAGCATCCCGGTCGCCCGCGCCGCCGAGCTGGGCGCGGGCACGATCTACGTCCTGCACGTGGGCCGGCTCGACCGTCCGCTCGAGCCGCCGCGCTGGCCCTGGGAGGTGGGGCTCGTCGCGTTCGAGATCGCGCGGCGCCACCGCTTCGTCGGCGACCTCGCGCGACTGCCCCACGGCGTGACCGTCCACGTGCTGCCGACCGGACAGACCGATCCCCCGCGCTACAACGACCTCTCGCAGCTGCGCTACCGCGACAGCTCGCAGATCGCGGAGAAGATCGACCGCGCACACGAGGCGACCGCGCTGTACCTCGACCGCGCCGCGCGAGGCGACGGCTGATGGCGACCCCGCCGCTGGCCGTCCGCCGCCTCCTGCTCGCGCCGCTGATCGTCGTGCTCGAGCTCGTGCTGGTGCTCGCATCGCCGCTCGTGCTCGTCGCCGCCGTGCTCCTGTCGCCCGCGTTCGGCGGCTGGCGTCCCGTGCGCATGGCCGTCATCGTGCTCTCGTTCGTGCTGCGCCATCTCGCCGCCTGCGCCGCGTGCGCCCGGCTCTGCCTGCCCGCGGGCCTGCGGCGCGGCGCGCACCGCGAGCGCCTCGAGCCCGCGCTGTACGGCGTGTTGCGCTCGTTCGTGGACGGCGTCTACGGGGTGATCGTGCGCGCGGCGCGTGTGGAGGTCCGGGTGCACAATTCGGCGGCCGCCGAGGAGATCCTGTCGTCGCCTGGCCCTCCTGTCGTGGTGCTCAGCCGCCACGCCGGCGAGGGCGACACGCTGCCGATCTGGACGGGCCGGGACACGATCCTCGCGCGCGACGGCAACGACGAGCGCGTGAGCTGCGGCACCGGCGAGGACAGCGCCGTACTGGATCCCGGCGACATCACGCTCAACTACCTGCAAGATCTATGCGAGCACGTCGACCGCGGCGCGGGCGGCG
>JAHWJE010000164.1 GCA_019348575.1 Actinomycetota bacterium
GGCGAGCTCGGCAAGCGCGGTTCGCCCGGAGAACTTCAGCGCGCTGACCACCCGCCGGGCGACGCCCTCGTGGGCGGCCGCCGCATGGACCGCGCCTACCCCGGCGAGCGCGACGAGGCCGGGCGATGCGCGGGCGAGCGCGGCCGCGCAACGCCGGCAGGTCGTCGCGCTCGCCGCGCACGGCTGCGCGCAGATCGCGCATCGCGGCGGCGCGAGCAGGGTCGCGGCGAGCCGGATCGCCGCCGATGCCGGCGCGACGATCAGCGCGAGCACCAGCAGGTTGCCGAACGCCTGGACGGCGGCGACGACGGCGATCGCGAGCAGCGCGAGCAGCGCGAGCTGCGCGCGCTGCGGGCGCACGCCGAGCGACGGCGCGGCGACGGGGTCGAAGACGGCCGCGGCGAACGTGCGGTGCCCGGCGGCGAGCGCGAGCGCGACGAAGCCGGCGAGCGCGGCGGCCGCGACGAGATCGCCGGTGCTCGAGGCGAGCAGGTCGCCGAACAGCAGCTCGCCGAGGCGCGCGGGGACGTCGGGCGCGAGCGCCAGCACCGCGCCGAGGCCGAAGGCCGTCGTCACGGTGACACCGATGGCGAGCTCGGCGCCGACGCGGGTGTCGCGCGCGGCCAGCGCGATCAGAGCCGCCGCGAGGAGCACGCCGCCGGCGGCGCCCACCAGCAGCGGCGCGCCGACGAGCGCCGCGACCGCGAGGCCGGGCAGCATGGCGTGTGCGAGCGACTCGGCCGCATAGGTGCTGCGCACGTGCAGCACCCACACCCCGAGCGCGCCGCACGTCGCGCCGAGGATCACGACCTCCAGGAGCGCGCGCTGCAGCAGTCCGGAGCGCAGGATCTCCATGCTCAGTGCGAGTGGTGCTGGATGGCGACGGCGCGGTGCCCGCAGTCGAGCATCACGATCTCCGCGCCGTAGGTGCCCTCGAGGACCGCGTTCGTGAGCGTCTCGGCGGGCGGCCCGTACGCGATCTGCGCGCCCGCCAGGCACAGCACGCGGTCCCAGCGGCGCGCCTGCTCGACATCGTGCGTGGCGATCAGCAGCACGCGTCCCTCCGCCCGCAGCTCGTCGAGGATGCGGATGATCGCCTCCTCGCTCGTGCGGTCGACGCCGGCGAACGGCTCGTCGAGCAGCAGCACCGCCGCGTCCTGGACGAGCGCCCGGGCGATCAGCACGCGCTGGCGCTGACCGCCCGACAGCGCGCCGAAGCGCGTCGCGGCGCGGTCGGCGAGGCCGACCCGCTCGAGCGCGTCAAGCGCGAGCGCACGGTCTGGACGGGCGATCCGCCGGTACCACGGGGTGCGCCCGTAGGCCCCCATCAGCGCGACGTCGAGCGCGCTCACGGGGAAGTCCAGCCGTGAGCGCTCGGTCTGCGGGACGTAGGCGGACGCGCCCGTCATGCGGATCGACCCCGGCGGGCCGTCCAGCTCGCCGAGCAGGGCGCGAAAGAGCGTCGTCTTGCCGCCGCCGTTGGGCCCGAGCACGGCGACCACCTGTCCCGGGCCGGCGGCGAACGTGACGTCGCGCAGCACGACGGCGCCGTCGCCGTAGCCGGCCGAGAGCTGCGTCACGTCGACGGCGCCGCTCATCGCCGCGTCCGCAGCGAGCAGGTGAGGGCCGCGAGCGCGAAGCCGCCGCCGCCGATCACGGCGATCGCCGGACCGGGGGGCAGGTCGAGGTGGTAGGCGAGCAGCAGGCCGGCGACGCCCTCGAGCGCGGCGAGCGCGACGGCCAGCGCCAGCAGGCCGCCGAGCGAGTCCGTCAGCAGCCGCGCCGTCGCGGCGGGAACGACGAGCAGCGCGCTGACGAGCAGCGCGCCGACCGCCGGCAGCACGGCGACGACGGTGATCGCGAGCAGCGCGAGCAGCAGCCAATCGCCGCGCGCGGCCCGGATCCCCAGTGCGGCCGCGCCGGCGGGGTCAAAGCCGGTGGCAAGCCACGTGCGGGCCAGCCCGGCGGTCGCGCTCAGCGCGGCGATCGCCGCGCCCGCGGCGAGCGCGACGTCGCCGTCCTCGAGGCCCAGCAGCGTTCCGAACAGCAGCCGGTCGACGCCCGCGCCTGCTCGGTAGACGTCGCTTGCGAGGATCGCGCCCAGCGCGAGCGCCGCGGTCAGTAGCAGCCCAGTCGCGGCGTCCGCGCTCGTCGCGCCGCGGCGCGTCATGCCCGACAGCAGCCCGGCGAAGCCGAGCCCGGCGCCCAGCGCGGCGAGTGGCGGCGCCAGACCCCACGGGCCCGCGACGACGAGCCCCGGAAATGTCGCGGCGCCCACCGAGTGCGCGAAGAAGGCCAGCCTGCGCAGGACGATCCAGGTGCCGAGCAGACCCCCGGCGACCGCCAGCAGGAGCGTCGCCAGCAGCGCGCGCTGCATGAACGGGAGCGCGAGGGGATCGGTCAGCCAGCGCACGTCGCCCCGAGCTTATCGAAAACTGTTCTCATCTACGGGGAGTGGCAACGCGCCAGGTTCTCCGACGACGCTCAAGTTCGCGGGCACCGCAGCCGATAGATCCGGCGGGTACTGCTGTCTTGCGCGCCTCTCGCCTACCCACGCTGCTGCCACGTCTCGCGATCGCCGCGACCGCGCTGGCGGCCGGCGCGATCACGTTCACGACCGCCGGCGGCCTCGTCGCCTTCGGGCTCTGGGCCGACCATCCGCCGCGCGGCGACGCCCAGCCGATCGTCCTGCGCACGATCGCGCCCAAATCGGCGGGCGACAGGCGGCCGTCCCCGCGCGCGCCGAGGCGAGCGGTCGCGCCGGCGGCGCCGGCGGCGCCGGCGGCGACGGTTGAACCTGCAGCACGCGCCGGCGCGCGGGGACACCGTGCGCCGCCGCCGGCGGCGGTCGCGTTCCCCGACGAGCCGCAACCCCTTCCTCGGCCGGATCTGCCGCCGGTCGAGCCCGCACCGCCGGCGCCGCGTCCGGCGCAGCCCGCGCCGCCGCTCGAGCCGCTGACCGCCGTCGTCGGCGAGTCGGCGGACGCGCTCGAGCGCGCGCTTCGGCGCATCACGAGGGCTCTGGCGGCGCCGACGCCGCCAGGAGGAAGCTGACCGCTCCCCTCGCAAGCGTCAGCTCGCAACGAGAGCCCGTCGCGCGAGTGGTCGGCGAGGCGACTTGCATACTCTGCGATCCGCATGACGGCCACCCGCACCCAGCTCTCGCACGCCTATCCGATCGGCAGCCGGATCGACGCCGACGGACGCCTGCAGATCGGCGGCTGCGACGCGGTCGAGCTCGCGCGCGAGTTCGGCACGCCCGCCTTCGTCGTCGCCGAGGACGACCTGCGCACCCGCGCGCAGACCTTCCTCGAGGCCTTCCGCGCGCGAACGAACGACTTCGACGTCCTGTTCGCCTCCAAGGCCTTTCCCTGCACCGCCGTGCTGCGCGTGCTGGCGCAGGAGGGGCTCGGCTGCGACGTCGCCTCCGCGGGCGAGCTTGCGCTGGCGCTGCGCGGGGGCTTCGATCCGGCGCGGATCTACCTGCACGGCAACGCGAAGTCCGTCGAGGAGCTGTGCTTCGCGCGCGAGTCGGGGGTCGGTCACGTCGTGATCGACAACATGAGCGAGATCGAGCGCCTGGAGAGCGTCGTCGGCGACGGGGCGCCGCAGCGCGTGCTGCTGCGCGTCACGCCCGACGTGCGCGGGCGCACGAACGACAAGATCTCCACGGGACAGGCCGACTCGAAGTTCGGCTTCTCGATGGCCGAGGCGCCCGCGGCGATCGCGCGTGCAGCTCGCGCCTCGGGCAAGCTCGACCTCGTCGGCCTGCACATGCACATCGGCTCGCAGATCCTCGAGCTCGAGCCGTTTCTGGCGGCGATCGAGGCGATCGCGCCGCTCGGCGACTTCGGCACGTACAACCTCGGCGGCGGTCTCGGCGTCGCCTACACCGCCGACCAGGAGCCGCCGCGCATCGCCGACTACGTCGCGGCGAAGGTCGACACCGTCAGCCGCGTGCTCGGCCCGGGCAAGCGGATCCTCGACGAGCCCGGCCGCGCCCTCGTCGCCAACTCGACCGTGACGCTCTACACCGTGCAGAGCGTCAAGCGCAACGTCTCCACGTGGGTCGCCGTCGACGGCGGGATGTCGGACAACCTGCGCCCGATGCTCTACGGCTCGGTCTACGAGGCGCAGGTCGCCGATCGCTTCGGCGGCGCGACGCACGCCCGGCTGGCCGGCAAGCACTGCGAGTCCGGCGACGTGATCGTGCGCGACGCCGAGCTCGACGATCCGCGCGTCGGCGACGTCATCGTCACGCCGGCGACCGGCGCCTACGGCCACGCGATGGCGAACAACTACAACGGCGTCCCGCGCCCGCCCGTGATCTTCGTCTCGCAGGGCGACGCGCGCGTCGTCGTCAGGCGCGAGACCTACGACGATCTCTTCGCGCGCGATGTCGAGTAGCGCAGGCCGACCGAGCCCGCCCTTCAAGGTCGGCCTGCTCGGTCACGGGACCGTCGGCGCGGCGTTCGCGACGCTGCTCGAGCAGCGTGCCGTGCACGTCGCGGCGGCGACGGGGCTGCGGCCGCAGATCAGCGGCGTCCTGACGCGCTCGCGCGGCGACTTCGCCGAGATCCTCGCCGGCTGCGATCTCGTGGTCGAGCTGATCGGCGGCCTGGACCCGGCGCGCGACTACGTGCTGCGCGCGATGCGCGCCGGCAAGCACGTCGTGACGGCCAACAAGCAGCTGCTCAGCCAGCACGGCGAGGAGCTGTGGGCGGCCGCGCGCGAGCACGGCGTGCAGCTGCGCTTCGAGGCGGCGGTCGCGGGCGTCGTGCCCGTCATCCGCGTGCTGCAGGAGTCGCTCGCCGCGGCGCACGTCGACCGCGTGCACGGGATCGTCAACGGGACGACGAACTTCATCCTGTCGGAGATGGCGCGCACGGGCTGCTCGTTCGAGGACGCGCTCTCCGACGCGCAGCGCCTGGGCTACGCCGAGGCCGACCCGAGCGACGACGTCAACGGCGCAGACGC
>JAHWJE010000165.1 GCA_019348575.1 Actinomycetota bacterium
TACTACCGCCAGGCGGTGTTCAAGCCGCCCGACCGGTCGCCACGTCCCGACCCTTCCACCTGACCCGTCGGCGCCCGAAGGTCAGCACCAGCGACCGGGCGAACACGATCACGAAGCACGCCAGCGGGACCAGGTAGGCGACGGCGGTCACGACGCCGAACGAACCGATCCGGCGAAGGTGGGCGTAGACCTGGAGCGCCACGGCGAGGTAGCAGGCCAGCGCCAGCGCCGGCGCCCCTGCGACCAGCGCCAGCGGCGCACCGAGGGCGGCCATCCACGCCGTCACCAGCACCACCGTCAGCGGGCGCACCGCCCGGGCGGCGGCGGCGAAGTTCTTGGTGAACCCCTCGACCAGCTGGCCGAGGCCGGCGGGGTACATCCGGAAGGTGATCGTGCCCCGGCCACCCCGGATGCGCACCGGCAACCCGGCGGCCCGGTACCGGCGGGCCAGAGCCAGGTCGTCGAGCACGGTGTGGCGCACGGCGGCGTGGCCGCCCACCGCCCGGTAGTCCTCGGCACCCGTCAGCAGGCAGGGCCCGAAGGCGCCGGCGGGCGGCCGGCGGTCGTCGTCGGCCACTCCCAGGGCGAGATCGCGGCGGCGCACGTCGCGGGCGCGCTGACGCTGCCAGACGCGGCGCGGGTCGCCGCGCTGCGCAGCGCCGCGCTCGTGCAGCTCGCCGGCGCCGGCGCGATGCTGTCGGTCTTCCTGCCCGCCGGCGAGGTGCTCGAGCGCATCGAGCGCTTCGGCGGCGGGGTCTCGCTTGCGTCCTACAACAGCCCGCGCTCGACGGTCGTCTCCGGCGAGCCGCAGGCCCTGCGCGAGCTGCTCGAGGAGTGCGAGGCGGCCGGCGAGCGGGCGCGGATGATCGCCGTCGACTACGCATCGCACTCGCAGCAGATCGAGACGATCCGCGAGCGCCTGCTCGAGGACCTGCGGCCGGTCGCGCCCGTCAGCGCCCGGATCCCGATCTTCTCGACGACGACGGCGGCGCTGGTCGACGGCGCGGCGCTGGACGCCGAGCACTGGTATCGCAACCTGCGCGAGCCCGTGCGCTTCGAGCAGGCGACGCGCGCGCTCGCGCAGGACGGCGTCACGGCGTTCGTCGAGTGCAGCCCGCACCCCGTGCTCACGTGGGCCGTGCAGGAGACCGTCGAGCAGGCCGCGCCAGAGCCCGACCGGGTCGCCGTCGTCGGCTCGCTGCGGCGTGGCGAAGGCACCCTCGCGCGGTTTCTCGCCTCCGCCGGCGAGGCGTTCGCGCGCGGCGTCGAGGTCGACTGGGAGGTCGCGTTCGCGGCAACCGGGGCGCGCCGCGTCGGGCTGCCGACGTACCCGTTCGAGCGCACCCGCTTCTGGTTGGAGCACCCGGCGGGCGCGGGCGGCGGCGGCGCGTCGCTGGCGGCGGCGGGCGTCGGATGCGCCGAGCACCCGCTGCTGGGCGCGGCCGTCGAGCTCGCCGGCCGCGACGGCTGCCTGCTGACCGGCCGCGTCGCGCTGGCCACGCACCCCTGGCTCGCCGACCACGAGCTCTTCGGCGAGGTCGTGCTGCCGCAGGCCGCGTTCGCCGAGCTGGCGCTGCGGGCCGGCGCCGAGGTCGGCTGCGAGATCGTCGCGGATCTGGCGCTCGCGGCGCCGCTCGTCCTGCCGGCGCAGGGCGCGCTGCAGCTGCAGGTCACCGCCGGCGCCGCCGACGAGCGCGGTCGCCGGGCGCTCGAGGTGCACGCGCGGCCCGATCGGGAGCGCGCGCCATGGGTGCTGCACGCGAGCGGCACGCTGAGCAGCGGCGCGGCGGTCGATCACGAGCCGCTCCCGCAGGCCTGGCCGCCGCCGGGCGCCGTCGCGCTCGACGTCGAAGAGCTCTACGACCGGCTCGCCGCGAACGGGCGTGCGTACGGGCCGGCGTTTCAGGTCGTGCGCGCGTGGCGGCTCGGCGACGAGCTGTTCAGCGAGGTCGCGCTCCCCGAGGAGCAGGCCGCCGACGGCGCGCGCTTCGCCGTGCATCCCGCGCTGCTCGACGCGGCGCTGCATCCCGCGGTCGCGCTGCGCGAGGCGGCGGCGGCGCCGCTCGGCCTGCGCTGGACGGGCCTGCGCGCGCAGCAGCGCGGCGCGCTCGCGCTGCGCGTGCGGATCGCGCCCGCAGCGGGCGACGACGGCCTGCGCCTGACGGCGAGCGACGAGCGCGGGGCGCCGGTGCTGGCGGCCGACGCGATCGCGCTGCGGCCGCTGCAGAGCGAGGGCGGCGCGCGCGATCGCGCGCTCGAGGCGCTCTACCGCGTCCGCTGGACGGCGCTGCAGACCACCTCGGCCAACGGCTCGGCGCCACGGCTTGCGGCGCTCGGCGCCGTCGACGCCGCCGGCGCGCCCCGCTTCGCCGACGTCGACGCGCTCGCGGCGAGCAGCCCGGCTGCGGGGACCGTCGCCGTCGCGGCGCCACGCGACGCGCCGGCGGCGCTCGCGCTGCTGCAGGCCTGGCTCGCCGACGAGCGGTTGCGCGACGTGCGCCTCGCGGTGCTCGTGCGCGGCGCCGCGGCCGTGCGCGACGGCGAGACGGCCGACCCCCGCGCGGCCGCGATCCGCGGGCTGCTGCGCAGCGCGCAGTCCGAGCATCCCGGCCGCTTCGTCACGATCGACGGCGACGCCCCCGAGGCGATCGCGCCGGCGGTCGCGACGGGAGAGGCCGAGGTCGCCGTGCGCGACGGCGCGATCCTCGTGGCGCGGCTCGTCCGCGCCGGGGCCGACCCGCCTCCGTCGCGCGCGTGGCGCCTCGCGCCCGAGCGCGCCGGCGCCCTCGTCGGCGCCGCCCCGACGCACGGCGACGGCGACCGGCCGCTGGAAAGCGGCGAGGTCCGGCTGGCGATCCGCGCCGCCGGCGTGAACGCGCGCGACGTGCTCGTCGCGATCGGCGTGCACGCAGCGCAGCTCGGGATCGAGGGCGCCGGCGTCGTCGTCGAGGTCGGCCCCGGCGTGGGCGACCTGTCGGTCGGCGATCGCGTGATGGGCCTCGTGCCCGGGGCGTTCGGCCCGCTCGCCGTCGCCGATGCACGCCTGCTCGTGCCGGTCCCGCCCGGCTGGTCGTCGGCGCAGGCGGCGACCGTCCCCGTCGCGCACGCCACCGCGCACCTCGCGCTCGTCGAGGTCGCGAAGCTCGAGCGCGGCGAGCGCGTGCTGATCCAGGGCGCCGCCGGCGGCGTCGGGATGGCGGCCGTCGCGCTCGCGCAGCGCGTCGGCGCCGAGGTCTTCGCGACCGCGAGCCCGGCCAAGTGGGACGCGCTGCGCGCGCGCGGCATCGACGACGCGCACCTCGCCTCCTCGCGCAGCGCCGACTTCGCGACGCGCTTCGGCGCGGTCGACGTCGTGCTGAACTGCCTCGGCGGCGAGCTCGTCGACGCCGCGCTCGGACTGCTCGCGCGCGGCGGGCGCTTCGTCGAGCTGGGCAGCGCCGACGTGCGCGATCGTGTCGCGGTCGCGGTGGCGCACCCGGGCGTCGCGTACGAGCGCGTCGACCTCTTCGGCACAGACCCGCAGCGGCTCGGCGAGCTCCTGCGCGCGGCGGTCGCCGGCGCGCAGCCGCTGCCGGTCACGGCCTGGGACGTCCGCGAGGGCTCGCGCGCGCTCGAGTTCATGAGCCGCGCGGCCCATGTGGGGAAGGTCGTGCTGACCGTGCCGCAGGCGCTCGACCCCGCTGGCACGGTGCTCGTCACGGGCGGCACCGGCGGGCTGGGCGCCGTCGTCGCCGAGCACCTCGCGCGCGAGCACGCCGTGCGACATCTGCTGCTCGTCAGCCGCCGCGGTCCGGCCGCGCCGGGCATCGAGGAGCTCCAGGCGCGCCTGCGCGCGCTCGGTTGCGAGGCGACCGCGGCGGCGTGCGACGTCGCCGACCGCGGCGCGCTCGCCGAGCTGCTCGGAGCGATCGACCCTCGGCGGCCGCTGACCGCGGTCGTCCACGCCGCCGGCACGCTCGACAACGGCATGGTCGAGTCCTTCGACGAGGCGCGCCTGGACGGCGTCATGCGCCCGAAGGCGACCGCCGCGCGCTGGCTCGACGAGCTGACGCGCGGCCAGGACCTGGCCGCCTTCCTGCTGTTCTCGTCGGTCGCAGCGACGTTCAGCCACCCCGGGCAGGGCAACTACGCGGCCGCGAACGCGTACCTCGACGCGCTCGCGCAGCGCCGCCGGTCGGCGGGGATGGCGGCGAGCGCGGTCGCCGGGGGGCTGTGGGGGACGGGCAGCGGGATGTCGACGCGCCTGAGCAGGGAGGACATCGAGGTGCTCGCCGCGGACACCGGCCAGCGCGTGCTCCCGGTCGAGCAGGCGCTGGCGCTGCTCGACGTCGCGCTCGGCCATCGCGAGCCGCTGCTCGTCGCCACGACGCTCGATCGCGCGGCGCTGCGCGCGCAGGCGCGCTCCGGCGTGCTGCCGGCGCTGCTGTCCGATCTCGTGCGCGCGCCGCCGCGCAGCGGCGCTCGCGACACGGCGCGCGGCGCCGCAGGCGATGCCTCGCTCGCGCGGCAGCTGGAGGGCGCGGCCTCGCCCGACGAGCGCCAGGAGCTCGTGCTCGAGCTCGTGCGCGCACAGGCCGCCGCCGTCCTCGGCCACGCCTCGTCGGGCGACGTGCCGCCCGACCGTCCGTTCAAGGAGCTCGGGTTCGACTCGCTCGGATCGGTCGTGCTGCGAAACCGCCTCGCGCAGATCACCGGCCTGCGGCTGCCCTCGACGCTCGTCTTCGACCATCCGACGCCCGTCGCGATGGCGGCGTTCGTGCGCGCCGCCGCCGAGCAGGAGGATGAGGTCCAGACGGCGGCGGCGGACGAGCCCGATCGGGGCGTCGCGGGCGGGGTGCAGCCGTCGCTCGATCTCGCCGTCCTCGCGCAGCGCGACCGGGAGGTCGCTGCGGACAGCACGAACGGGGACGGCTCCCGCGCCGCGCTGCCCGCGACCGTCGCGCCCGTCGCGGGATACCGTGGCACCGTGCTCAG
>JAHWJE010000166.1 GCA_019348575.1 Actinomycetota bacterium
CGATCGGGACGCCGATCGAGGGCGTCGAGATGAAGTGCGTCGACGACGACCGCAACGAGGTCGCGCAGGGCGAGATCGGCGAGATCCTCATCAAGGGCCACAACGTCATGAAGGGGTACCTCAACCAGCCTGAGGCGACGGCGGAGTGCATCAGGGACGGCTGGTTCGCCACCGGCGACATGGCGAAGGTCGACGAGGACGGCTACTTCTTCATCGTCGATCGCAAGAAGGAGCTGATCATCCGCGGTGGCTACAACGTCTACCCGCGCGAGATCGAGGAGGTGCTCTACGAGCATCCCGCGGTGCGCGAGGCGGCGGTCGTGGGCGTGCCGCACGAGGAGCTCGGCGAGGAGGTCGGCGCCGCCGTCGCGCTGAAGGACGGCGCCGAGGTCGAGATCGACGAGCTGCGCGACTTCGTCAAGGAGCAGGTCGCGGCGTACAAGTACCCGCGCGAGATCTGGCTCGTCGACGAGCTCCCGAAGGGGCCGACCGGGAAGATCCTCAAGCGCGAGATCCCGCGGCCGGCGTGACGCCGCCTCGCGGGCGCGGCGGGCGCGCGCGCAGCAGTCTCCCGGAGGTTGGGGCGGCTCGTGCGCTCAGGCGCCGCGGGCGCCCAGCACCTCGCGCACGCCGCGCAGGCGCACGCGCAGCAGCGAACGCGCGCGCGTGCCGTCCAGCCGCAGGTCGCCCGCACGGTCGGGTGGGCGCGAACCGCCGCGGACCGCAGCCGGGTCGCCGCCCCGCGCGGCAGCCAGCAACTGCGCGAACTCCAGCCGCGTGACGGCCTCGGGACCCGCGACGTGCAAGGGCCCGGCGACCGCGGGCAGCGCGGCGAGCTCGACGATCGCCGTCGCCAGGTCGCCCGCGACGACGGGGCAGCGCAGCTCGTCGACGTAGAACGTCTGCGCCGGATCGACCGCCGCGAGCTCGTACGTCGAGGGCTCGGCGCCACCGTAGATCAGGCTCGTGCGAACGAGGACGGCCCCCGGACACGCCGCCGCGACCGCGCCCTCGGCGGCCGCCTTGCTCTCGCCGTACGCGCTCACCGGCGCGGGCGGGTCATCCTCGCGCAACGGCCGCCCGAGGTCGCCCGAGAAGACGACGTCCGAGGAGAGATGCACGAGCCGCACCCCCGCCGCGGACGCCGCGCGCGCCACCGCCGCCGAGCCGTCGACGTTGACCGACCAGGCGTCGTCGTCGCGCAGATACGCCGTGTGGACGATCGCGTCGGGCGCGACGGCGGCGATCGCGTCCGCCAGCGCGCGCTCGTCGCGGACGTCGATCGCGAACGTGCGCAGGCCCGGCGGGGCGGGACGCGAGCGGACGGTCCCGCTGACGTCGTCGATCCCGTCCGCCGCCGCGAGCGCTCGGCCCAGATAGCCGCCCAGCCCGGTGACGAAGAGCCGCACGCGCCGCGCCGCGGACGCTCGCTACAGCCCCGGCGGGTGGCGCGCGACGAAGCCGCTGGTGCTTCGCATCGAGCGCGTCCAGCGCGTGCCGCCGCCCCTGAGCGCCGTCGTGTCGAAGCGCCAGCCGCCGACGACCATGAACATGTGGCCGGGGTGCGCGTAGATCGTGATCCACTTGCCCGGGCCCGCCTCGCCCCAGCTCATGAACGGGCCCGAGGCCATCGGCGACGTCACGAGCCCGGCCGCCGCGAGCGCATAGCTGATCGAGCCCGAGCAGTCGTAGGCGCTGTCCTTGAAGCCGGCGTGACCGCCGCCGTAGAGGTAGGGCAGGCCGGCGATCGCGTTGGCCGCCGCCATGACGAGGCCGACCGCGGGCGGCGCGCCGGGCGGTGGCTGCGCCGCACCTGCGGGGTTCGTCGCGATCCCCCGGCGAGCCGTCCGCGCGAGGCGCTCGCGCAGCTCCGACAGGCGGCTCTGGACCTCGCGCAGCTCGGCGCGCCTGAAGCTCGACCGCGCGATGCGCCGCTCGCGCTCGCGCAGCAGCGCGGTCTCGACGGCGTGCGCGGCGTCGAGCTTGCGTTCGAGCCTGCCGGCGAGCGCCTGCTCGCGGCGCTGCATCACGGCCAGGCGCTTGGTCTGCCTCGTCACCGCGACGCGTGAGGTGCGGGCGATGTCCATGATCTTCGCGTTGCGCTCGGCCACCCGCTTGAGGAAGTCCGCCTTCTCGAGCAGGTCCGTGAAGCCGCGCGCGTTCATGACGACCGAGACGATGTCGGGCTCCGGGTTGCGATAGGCGGTCTGCAGGTTCGCGGTCAGCGCGTCGGTCGCCTTGCGCTGCAGGTCGACGAGCCGCGTCAGGCGGTCGCGGGCGCGGTCGAAGTCGGCCTTGACGCGCTCGAGCTCTGCGCGCTGCGCCTCCGTGTCGGCCTTCAGCTCGCGCAGCCGCCGCTGCGCGCGCGCGAGCCCTCGAGAGGACCGGCGGATGCGATCTGCTTCGGCGGCCACCGCGGCGCGCAGCGCGTCGGCGCGGTTGGCGCTGGCGTTGATCTTGCTGCTGAGGTCGGCGCCCGCGGGGACGGTGGCCCCGAGTACGACGCCGCCGACCGCGGCGCAGGCGGCGACAGCGCAGATGAGGACCAGGCGGCGCAGAGACATCAAAGGCCGCCGCGACGCTAGCAACGACCTCGCAGCCCGGCCGTGAACCCCTGCTCGTGCAAGCGAACTTGCAGCCTAGGAGCGCGCGCGGAACAGCGAGACCAGCAGCACGCCGAGCCCGAAGATCGTCGCGAGGAGGCCGATCAGGCCGCCCGCGATCGGGATCAGCCCGAGCAGCTGGAGGATGATGAGGCCGATCACGAAGGCGAGGATGCCGCCCGCCTTGCGGATCCGTCCGCCGATCACGAGCGCCGTCGTCAGGTAGCCGATCGCATAGAGCGGCAGGATCAGCAGCAGCAGCACGATGCCGAGCGGCAGCCCGATCACCGTCACGATCAGGGCGACCGCGATGATCGGGAGCAGGAAGAACGCCAGCAGGCCCACGAGCGCGGAGACCAGCGCCTTGGCCCCGCCCGTTTCCCTGAGGGCCGCGCCGGCCCGTGGCGCGAGCAGCAGCAGCACGATGCCGAGCACCAGCAGCGAGAGCGTGAACGCGATCCACGCGCCGATCGCACCAATGATGCTCGCGTCGCCGACCGCGAACCTCGTGATCTCGCCCTCGACCCGGGCGCCCGGCGTAAGGACGGGCCTGTCGTCGGCGTAGATGATGTCGCCGGCGACGCGCCCGGCGCGGCCGAGCGTCGCCAGACCCGAGACGGCGACGACGTCGCCCTCGACGGTGCCGCGGATCGTGATGTCGCCGGAGACGACGATCAGGTCGCCGGTCACCGTGCCGCGCACGAGCACGTCGCCGTCGACCACGACGACGTCCCCCACGGTCTCGTCGCGGTCGACGAGCACCGACCCGACGAGCACGAGCCGGTCGCCGCGGTCCTCGCCCTCGGCGGCCGCCGACGCGCTCGCCGCCGGCAGGAGCCAGAGGAGCAGGAGCATCCCGGCCAGGAGGCAGCGCCGCATCGCGTGACGACCCTATCGCGCGCCTGCACCGGGCAGGAGAAAGGTTCTGGCGCACCGGCGGGCGCGCCGGTGCGCCAGAGGACGCGCGGTCGCTCAGGCCCGGCCCGAAGCGGTCGCGGGGTCACGCTCGGCGCCAGACGCGACCGGCGGCGCCCCCGGCAGCAGGCGCTCGATCCAGCCCGGCAGCCACCAGTTAACGCGGCCGAGCAGCTGCATGATCGACGGCACGAGCACCATCCGGACGATCGTCGCGTCGACGAGGATCGCGGTCGACAGGCCGATGCCCATGAGCTTGAGGATCACGTCGTCGGCCAGCGCGAACGAGCTGAAGACGGCGATCATGATCGCGGCCGCCGCGGTGATGACGCGGGCCGTCGTCGCCAGGCCGTCGGACACCGCGCGCGCGTTGTCGCCGTGGCGCAGGTACTCCTCGCGGATGCGCGACAGCAGGAACACCTCGTAGTCCATCGAGAGCCCGAAGAGGATCGCGAACATGAACACCGGGATGAACGGCGGCACCGGCGTCGGCGTGTCGATGCCGACGAGCTGCCCCGCCCAGCCGCCCGAGGCGACGAGCGCGACGACGCCGTACGCCGCGCCGATCGACAGCAGGTTCAGGACGCCGGCCTTCAGCGCGACCGGCAGCGAGCGAAACGCCGCCAGCAGCAGCAGGAACGACAGCGACACGACGGCGCCGATGAACAGCGGCAGGCGCGCCAGCGTATACGCGCTCTGGTCGGTGAATGCCGCGGTCATGCCGCCGACGTGGACCGTCATCCCGCTGGAGCGCTGCAGCGCCGGCGCGACGTCGTCGCGCAGGCGGTCGACGAGCCGCTGCGTCGCCTCGTCCTGCACGGACGTCCTCGGGATCGCCAGCAGCACGGCCGCGTCGCCGGCGCGGCTGAACTGCGGCGGCGCGACGGACAGCACCTCGGGCTGCGCGGCGACGCGCTCGCGGCGTTCGGCCGCCGACAGAGCGGCTCGGAAACCGTCGTGCGGAGCTATCAACACCGAACGAAGCGTGAGGCCGAGCCGCGCCGACGCGTGCGATCGGTCGCGACCTTGCCGTGCGCTCTCGGCGGCGCGGCGGGCGCGAACCTCGGCTCTACTCACGCGTCATCGTGCGGTTACCTGCGTCAGCCATTCGTCGAAGGACCTGCCGGATACCTTCTCGTACGCCTCGATGTACCGGGCGCGCGTCGCGGCGACGACGTCGTCGGGCAGCGCGTACTCCACCGCCGGCGTGCGGCCGCTGACGTTGACGTTGAACCGCCGGGCGTTCAGGATCGCCTCCAGCGCCGGCCCGTCCAGGAACACCTGCGTCGGCCGCGCCGACCCGTCGGGGGCCGGCGGCGCGAGGGTGACCACGTCCACCCCGGCGTCCGGGTCGCTGAGCTTCTTCACCTCGCCGCGCGGGTTGGGGGCCAGGAGGTGCTCCGACTGCGCCAGGCGGTTCATGTCCTCGTCCAGCACCTGCACGATGACCTG